>NZ_KV825092.1:0-3632 GCF_001816085.1 Micrococcus sp. HMSC31B01 | reverse complement strand
CTGAGCCGGCGCCGGGGACGCCGGGGGCGGGTCAGTACCCGCCCTCGGCGTCCACCAAGCCCTCCAGCTCCGTCCCGGCCGCGCGGGCCCGCAGGTTCCGCTCGACCCGCGCGTGGAGCAGCGGGACGCACATCTCCGGGGTGTCCGCCGTGTGCGGCGTGATGAGGGCGCGCTCCTCGGTCCAGAGCGGGTGGCCGTCCGGGAGGGGCTCGGGGTCGGTGACGTCCGTGCCGTAGCCGTGCAGCCGACCCGCCGCGAGGGCCTGGACGACGGCGTCCGTGTCCACCAGCGCCCCGCGGGCGACGTTCACGAGCACGGCGTCCTCATCCAGGAGGGCGAGGCGGTCGGCGTCGACCATGCCGCGGGTCTCCTCGGTGGCCGCCGCGGCGATCATCACGACCTGCGCGCCGGGCAGGACCTCGTCGAGGCGGTCGGTCGTGACGGTGCGGTCCGCGCCGGGCACGTCGCCCGCGCGTCGGCGGACCGCGGTGACGTGCACGTCCCAGGTCTTGAGCAGGCGGATGTACTCCTGTGCGATTCCGCCGCCGCCCACGACCACGGCATTCAGGCCGTTCAGGGTGCGCCCGGAGGAGGGACCCCATGTGGTGGCGCGGACGCGCGCGGGCAGGTCCCGCAGCAGGGCCAGGGTGAGCAGCAGCGCGTGTTCGGCCACCGGCGGCGCGTATGTGCCCTTGGCGGACGTCCACACGATGTCCGGGCGGCTGCGCACGAGGGGGACGAACGGCTCGATCCCGGCGAACGGGAGCTGCACCCAGCTCACGTGGGGGTGGGCGGTCAGGGCCGCGGCGAGCGCATCGACCGGGATCGGGCGGACCATCAGCAGGGCCGTGGCAGAGGTGTCGCCCTCGGCCACGGCGGCGCCGCCGACGTCGGCCACGGCCTGCTCGGCCAGCCGACGGGCGTGGGCGTAGGGGGTGCCGGCGACGTCCTGCGCCGCGGGGAGGACGAGCAGGCGCTCGGGGACGTCGTCGGGTCGGGTGCGGGGGAGAGCGGAAGAGGTGGGCATGGTGCCCACCGTCCCACATCCTCCGGGCCCGGTTCAGCCGGCGACGGCGTCCCGGTGCGCGGCGGACAGCCGCAGGTAGGTGGCCGCGTTCTTCTTGAGGCCCTCCCGCTCCTCGTCCGTGAGGGGGCGGCGGACCTTCGCGGGGACGCCCGCCACGAGAGAGCCGGCCGGGACCTGCGTCCCCTCGAGCACCAGGGCCCCGGCGGCCACGAGCGAACCGGCCCCGATCACCGCGCCGTTCATCACCGTGGCGGACATGCCGATCAGGCAGTCGTCCTCCACGGTGGCCCCGTGCACCACGGCGGAGTGGCCCACGGAGACACCGGCGCCCAGGGTGCACGGGAAGCCCTCGTCCGCGTGCAGCACCACGTTGTCCTGCAGGTTGGTGCCCGCCCCGACGCGGATGGGGGCGGAGTCACCGCGGGCGGAGACGCCGTAGAAGGCCGAGGAGCGCTCGGCCATCTCGACGTCGCCGGTGATCGCGGCGGTCGGGGCGAGGAAGACGGACTCGTGGATGCGCGGGGTGGCACCCGCGACGGTGATGATGTGGGCCATGCCACCAGCCTAGGCGGGCAGGACGACGGCGCCGCGTGGCGCCGTCGTCCCGGGCTCAGCTGAAGACGACGGTCCGCCGGCCGTCCGCGAGGACGCGGTGCTGGGCGTGCCAGCGCACGGCCTGCGCGAGCGTGGAGCCCTCGACGTCGCGGCCGCGGGCCACGAAGTCGGCGGCGGTCTGGGCGTGGGTCACCGGCTGCACGGACTGCGCGATGATCGGGCCCTCGTCCAGGTCGGCGGTCACGTAGTGGGCGGTGGCGCCGATGAGCTTCACGCCGCGTTCGTGCGCCTGGTGGTAGGGGCGGGCGCCCTTGAAGGAGGGCAGGAACGAGTGGTGGATGTTGATGGCCATCCCGGCCAGGTCCCGGCACAGCTCGTCCGAGAGGATCTGCATGTAGCGGGCCAGGACGACCAGCTCGATGTCGAACTGGGCGATCAGGTCGCGCAGCCGGTCCTCCGCGGCCTCCTTGGAGTCCCGGCTCGAGGGGTCCTTGGAGACGGGCACGTGGATGAAGGGCACGCCGTAGAAGGAGGCGAGCGGCTGCAGGTCCAGGTGGTTCGAGACCACCACGGGGATCTCGATGGGCAGGGTGCCGGCGCGCTGCTGGAAGAGCAGGTCGTTGAGGGTGTGCCCGTCCTTGGAGCACATCACGAGGGTGCGCATGCGGTGCGCCGCGTCCCACAGGCCCATGCGCATGCCGAACTCCTCGCGCACCGGCGCGAGCGCCTGCTCGATGTCCTCCCGCGTGGCCGGGGTCACGAACTCCACGCGCATGAAGAAGTCGCCGGTGTCCGGGGAGTCGTACTGCTGCGACTCGGTGATGTCCGCCTCCACGCCCAGCAGGGCGCCCGTCACGGCGTGCACGATGCCCTTGCGGTTCGTGCAGGCCAGCGTGAGCACGCGGGCGTGCTCCGCGCCGGAGGCGGGGGAGGGGCTGGGGGAGAGGGCTGCCGTGTCCATGGCGTCGATGGTAGGCGGTGCCGGCCGCGCGGAACCGCGGGATGACGGGGCTGATCCCTGGTCGGGGGGCCGGGCCCCGTGTCATTCTCAAGACCAGGTTCCCCGCCGCGCGGCGGCGCGGGAAGCACGACGCGGCGCCCGGCCCGGCCGGTCGCCCCAGACGACCGAGGAGCACCCCATGCCAGAGTCCACCCTCTACTGGATCATCGCGGCCATCATCGTCGTGCTGCTGATCCTGATCATCCTCTCGGTGATCGCCTCCCGCCGTCGTCGTGAGGCCGAAGCCGAGGCCGCCGAGACCCGGCTCGAGCGTCGGGGTGTCACCGCGGACACCGCGGGTGAGCAGGCGGCCGCCCCCGCGGCCCCGACCCGCCTCTCCCGCCTGGACGAGGTGGCGGCCGAGGAGGACGCGCGCCCCGTGGCCGCGGTGAAGCCCGCCGGGGGTCTGGCTGCGTTCGACACCGCCGCGGCGGACCGCGAGACCGACGAGTCCGTCGCCGGCGTGGCCGGCGGTGCGGGGGTGACCGTGGACCAGCAGGGCGCCCCGAGCACCGAGGCCACCGCTGAGACCCACCGTCGCGATGCCGCGGCTCCGACCACCCGGGGAACGCTGCGCCCCGTTGCGGCGGCGCCGAGCACGGCGCGCGAGGCGGACACCGTGGGCCTGGGCGCGGCCGGTGTGGCCGGCGGCTCCGGCGTCACCCTGGACGAGCAGACGCCCGCGGCCGACGTCCCGGCGACCCCGGCCTCCCCGTCCCCGGTGACCGAGACGACCGCCCCGGCGGCACCGGCCGCCGAGGCTCCGCAGCACAGGAGCCACCTCACCCCGGCTCCCGAGCACGTGCACGGGACCGTCCCCGCCGACGAGGTCGCCGCCGAGCACACCCCTACCAAGGAGTTCGCCACGGAGGCGATCCCCGTCCCTCAGGGCGAGCACCTCGAGACGCACACGGTCGCCACCACCGCGCACGGCTCGGTCACCGTCGTGGCCACCGAGTCGGACCAGGCCCAGCAGAACGGCGCCGACGGGGCGGAGCGCTCGGCCGCCGGGGCCCTGCGCATCGACGGCACGCCCGGGGTGCCCGGGCG
>NZ_KV825091.1:0-910 GCF_001816085.1 Micrococcus sp. HMSC31B01 | reverse complement strand
CACCACCGCCACCGTGCTGGCCCAGGCGCTGGTCCGCGAGGGCCTGCGCAACGTGGCCGCGGGCGCCGACCCGCTGTCCCTGAAGCGCGGCATCGAGAAGGCCGTGGAGGCCGTCACCTCTGAGCTGCTCTCCGCCTCCCGCGAGATCGAGACCAAGGACCAGATCGCGGCCACCGCCTCGATCTCCGCCGCGGACAAGCAGATCGGCTCCCTCATCGCCGAGGCCCTGGACAAGGTCGGCAAGGAGGGCGTCATCACCGTCGAGGAGTCCAACACCTTCGGCCTCGAGCTCGAGCTCACCGAGGGCATGCGCTTCGACAAGGGCTACATCTCCGGTTACTTCGTGACCGACGCGGACCGCCAGGAGGCCGTCCTCGAGGATCCCTACATCCTCATCGTCAACTCGAAGATCTCCTCCGTGAAGGACATGGTGGCGATCCTCGAGAAGGTCATGCAGTCGGGCAAGCCGCTGCTGATCATCGCCGAGGACGTCGAGGGCGAGGCCCTGGCCACCCTCGTGGTCAACAAGATCCGCGGCACCTTCAAGTCCGTGGCCGTGAAGGCCCCGGGCTTCGGTGACCGCCGCAAGGCCATGCTCGCCGACATCGCCATCCTCACCGGCGGCCAGGTCATCTCCTCCGAGGTGGGCCTGTCCCTGGAGAACGCCACCCTCGACCTGCTGGGCTCCGCCCGCAAGGTGGTCATCACCAAGGACGAGACCACCATCGTGGAGGGTGCCGGCGACGCCGAGCAGATCGCCGGCCGCGTGGCACAGATCCGCTCCGAGATCGAGAACACCGACTCGGACTACGACCGCGAGAAGCTGCAGGAGCGCCTCGCCAAGCTGGCCGGCGGCGTGGCCGTCATCAAGGCCGGCGCGGCCACCGAGGTGGAGCTCAAGGAGCGCAAG
>NZ_KV825090.1:0-6142 GCF_001816085.1 Micrococcus sp. HMSC31B01 | reverse complement strand
GCCGCTCGGGCCAGCTGGCCGCGGCGGGGGAGACCGGCGTCGATGCCGGCACGCTGCACCGTCAGGTGGCCGGGCGCGACGCCCGCGACGCCACCGTGTCCACGTTCGACCGCCCCGCCGACGGGGTGGCGCTCGTGGACTCCACCGAGCTCGACTTCGAGCAGACCGTGGCGGCCGTCCTGGCCGCCGTCGAGGACCAGGCCGGCATTCCGGCCGTGAAGGGAGGCCGACGATGACCGAGAACCCCCAGCACCGCTCCGGTGAGGACGAGTTCGTCCCCGCCGGCGACGATCAGGTGGCCGAGCGGCTCGCCGCCATGACCGAGGAGGAGGCCGAGGCGCGCGCCGCGTCGCTGCGCGCCGGCCTCGAGGACTACGAGCTCGAGGAGGACGACGCCGCCCTCCTCGACGCGTGGCAGCTCGGGCCCGACGAGGACGTCGACGCGCCCGTGCCGCCCGTGCTGGCCATCGTGGGCCGGCCGAACGTCGGCAAGTCCACGCTCGTCAACCGCATCATCGGCCGCCGTGAGGCCGTGGTGGAGGACGTGCCCGGCGTGACGCGCGACCGCGTCTCCTACGACGCCGAGTGGAACGGCCGCGAGTTCACCGTGGTGGACACCGGCGGCTGGGAGCACGACGCCAAGGGCATCCACCGTCGCGTGGCCGAGCAGGCCGAGCTGGCCGTGGACGTGGCGGACGCCGTCGTGTTCGTGGTGGACGCCACCGTCGGCATGACGGCCACGGACGAGGCCGTGGTCTCGATGCTGCGTCGCAAGGACCGCCCGGTGATCGTGGCCGCCAACAAGGTGGACGACATGGTCCAGGAGGCCGACGCCGCCACCCTGTGGTCGCTCGGCTTCGGCTACCCGTACCCGGTGTCCGCGGTGCACGGCCGCGGCGTCGCGGACCTGTTGGACGCCGCGCTCGAGGCACTGCCGGAGGAGTCCGCCCACGGCGGTCTCGTGCCGCGCGGCGGCCCGCGCCGGATCGCCCTCGTGGGCCGGCCGAACGTGGGCAAGTCCTCGCTGCTGAACAAGCTGGCCGGCTCGGACCGCGTGGTGGTGGACGACCTGGCCGGCACCACGCGCGACCCCGTGGACGAGCTCGTGGAGCTCGGCGGACGCCTGTGGCGCTTCGTGGACACCGCCGGCATCCGTCGACGGCAGCACATGGCCCACGGCGCCGACTACTACGCGTCGCTGCGCACTGCCTCGGCCCTGGACCGCGCCGAGGTGGCCGTGGTGCTGCTCGAGGCGCCGCAGGTGATCTCTGAGCAGGACGTGCGCATCCTCCAGATGGTGCTGGACTCCGGTCGCGCCCTCGTGATCGCGTTCAACAAGTGGGACCAGGTGGATGAGGATCGGCGGCTCCAGCTGGCCAAGGAGATCGAGCGGGACCTGGCGCACGTCGCGTGGGCACCGCGCGTGAACATCTCCGCGAAGACCGGCTGGCACAAGGACCGTCTCGTCCCCGCGCTGGACCTCGCCCTGGACTCATGGGACACCCGTATCCCCACGGGCAAGCTCAACGCGTTCCTCGGCGAGCTCGTGGCGGCCCACCCGCACCCGCTGCGCGGCGGCAAGCAGCCCCGCATCCTGTTCGCGACCCAGGTCTCGAGCCGGCCGCCCAAGTTCGTGCTGTTCACCACCGGGTTCCTGGACCCCGGGTACCGCCGGTTCATCGTGCGCCGCCTGCGCGAGACCTTCGGGTTCGAGGGCACGCCCCTCGAGATCGGGATGCGCGTGCGCGAGAAGCGCGGTCGCCGCCGCTGATCCGGCCCCGCCCCGACGACGTCCCTCGACCACCCGCGTCGGGGGACGTCGTCGTCCCGGCCGGCTCCCACCGTTCGTCCACCTTCGCCTCGTAGCCTGAGGGCATGAGCCTCATCCGACGTCGCCCCGCCGCCCTGTCCCTGGCCACCCTGGCCGCGCTCGCGCTGGCCGCATCCGGCTGCGCGGTCGACGACGGCGCGACCCGGGCCGCGCTGCAAAGCGCGGAGGACCGGCTCGCCCAGGCCGAGGACCGGATCAGCGAGCTGGAGGCGGACGCCTCGGACCGCGTGGACCTGGGGCAGCTGCGCCAGGAGGCCGAGGGCGCCCTCGAGGAGGCGGACCAGCGCGCCGCCGAGGTCGTCGAGGACCTGACGCGATCGCTGCCCTCCGGTTCGGACATCGTCGACGTCGAGGCCCTTCGGGAGGACGGGAAGGTGGTCATCGAGTACGGCCAGTCCCTGCTCGAGGCCGATCCCCAGGTTCTCGAGGACACGATGCGGGAGGCGGCGGACCGGGCGCGCGACGCCATCCCGGACCTGGAGGACGTCGAATTCCGCGTGGGGGACCGAACCTTCACGTTCTGAACCTGCGACGGGGCTCCGTGAGGCCCCCGACACGCCCCTGCGACGCGCCCGGAACGGCGGATCGGAGCGGCTCAGCGTGTTACACTTCTCACGTGCGCGACTGCACCCTCAGTCATGAGAGGGTTCGTGCAGACCGCCAGGCCCACCGGTACGCCGGGGCCGCGGTCGCTGGGGGACTCTCGGTCGGGTGGCCCTCGGTCAAGGGATGAGGGGTTCACGTCTGTGAAGAGGACGTGGGCCCCTTGTTCACGTTTCGGGGGTGTCGCGCGGTTTGCCCCTGACAACGACGACCTGGCAGGCCCGCTTCCGATTCGCGCCCGGCGGTGCCGGTGGGGTATGCTCATCGGGTGCCGAAGCGCGGATGACCGCGATTCGCCACGGGCTATGGCGCAGCTTGGTAGCGCGCTTGACTGGGGGTCAAGAGGTCGTGGGTTCAAATCCCGCTAGCCCGACCACGTTCCCACGGGTCAGAGTCCGCATCTGACGAGGGAAAATGGAATGAGGCCCCGGTTCATCGTTGAGGGATGAGCCGGGGCCTCTTTCTCTGCCTGGCACAGAGTCAGGCACAGATCGCTGAACGTCTCTCGGCAGGTTGAGGGACTGCCGAGCGGCCTCAGCTGAGTTGTGCCACGGGCGCCGGATCTGTGTCGGCCGATGCGCTGGCGAGCCATTCGCCGAACGCCTGCCCGGCGCGCTCCACGCCGGCCACGCCGGAGCGGGGCAGGTAGGCCGCGAGGTGGACCTCAAGCGTGTGCCCCAGTAGCGCGGCCGCGTCGGCAGGGGTCACGTGGATCGAATGCAGGAGTCCCGCCATAGAGTGCCGCGTCTCGTGCTGGCGGATCGTGGGAACGCCGGCCTTGCGACACAGCGCGCGGAACCGGTCCGAGTACCACTCGGGGCGTACCGGACGCCCAAGCTCGTCCACGACGACATAGCCCGTAGAGTGCCAGGCCGCGCCAGCCTTGAGCTGATGGCGCGCCTGACGCGCCTTGAGCGCTCGCAACAGCTCCACCGTGCCTGGGTGCATGTCCTCCACGTGGACCGTCCGAGCGCGCTGGGCGCTCTTGGGGTCGTCCACGTACGTCTCGCCGCCCCGGGAGATGGACTGCACCCGCCCCTGGGAGACGGTCACGGTGCCCGCCTCGAGGTCCACGTCCTCCCAGCGCAGGCCCATCACGTCGGCGCGCGTCATGCCGGACAGCGTGAGCCGCCACGCCGCCGCGAGGCGGTCAAGGTCGCTCACGGCGCGGAACGCGAGGAGCTCAGCGGGCGTCCAATGGCTAGACGTCTTAGGCGGCTGGGCACTCTTGGGAACCTTGACGCCGGTGGCGACGTTCTTCGGCACCGCGTCCGCCTCTACGGCGTAGTCCAGCACCATGCGGAGAGTCTTGAGCGCCCCACGCACGGTGCGCTGTCCCAGGGGCCGGCCCTCGGGATGCTGGCGCGTGACGCGACCGCCGCACCGGGCGAGCGCCTGCACCCACTCGTCCACGTGCGGACGGGAGAGCTCGAGCGCGGGCACGTGCCCCAGGCCCTTCGACTCGTGCGTGATGTACTTCAGCATCTCGTCGTAGTGCTCCATCGTCACCTCGCGGACGTCGTGACTGCGCTTCCGCCACAACTGGCACAGGTCCGCAACGGTCAGCACCGCCGGGGCCGCGTACGTGCCCTGGGAACGCACGCCCTCGCGCACCTCGGCCACCCATGCGCGCGCCTCCGCGAGCGTGGGGAACGTGCGCCGGGACTGCCGGCGCTGGCGAGCCCCGGGGGCCGTGACGGACACACGGGCCGTCCAGCGCACGCCCTGGGCTGTCTCGACCCGGGCGATGGGCTCGCCCCACTCCGGGCAGTCGGGGCAGGTGTAGCCGACGACCGCGCCGGCCTGCTCGATCGGTTCCCAGCCGCGGCGGACGTTGCCTCGCGGCGTCCCGCACGAGGGGCACCTCTTCATGGCATCGGCGGGTACTGCCCGCCGTGAGCCTGTTCTCATCGTTGTTCTCCTTGGGGTAGCCGCACGCCGGGCGGCGTGCGGGGGTCTGGGCGAGTCAGTCGCGCGGACGGGGGCCGCGTGTGCGCGGGGGCCACGGGAGATCGGGGCTGTTCTTGCGGCCCCGCCTCAACCACTGATCCACGGTGTTGGGCGAGACGCCGTATCGCTCGGCGATCTCGTCCCGGTTCATGCGCGCGTTCAGGTGCTCGCACAACGTGCCGTCGTCAGGACGTCGGCGGCGCGACGGGCGCGCGGGCTCGTCGCGCTGAGCAACGAGCGCCACGCCCTCCTCTGCGTCCATCCGCTGAGCTCGGAGGAACCGATCCGCCGCGCGCACGATGCTCCGCACGGGAGGCTGAAACAACGCCTCGTCCGCCGGGAGATCTGTCGGCGCGACCTCGAGCGTTCGGAGCGTCGCCTCTCGCCCATCGTCGTGGATCGTCGCGCGATAATGCACGCCGCGCTGATCGTCCGTGATGAGCACTCCCGGCACGTCACGCCCGCTCGGCTCGGTCTCCGCCATGAGCGAGCGCAACGCCCACGCAGGGAGCTCCACTGTGTCGTCGTCGCCCGCCTCGGCCAGCGTCGCCCAGATCTCGGCCCGGACGTCCGGCCGCAGAGGATCGGGAGCACCGGCCTGTGGGAGCTCGGCCTCCTCGTGGCGACTCCAGCCCCACACGCTCCAACTGTTCTTGAACACCTTCATGCGTACAGTTTCGCACCCCTCTAGTTCTGTTGCAAGCTGGAGGGGACAGACCGGACGAGCGCGGACGACGCGCACGACGAACGGAGCGAACTCCCATGACTGCCCAGACCCCCGAGGCCCCCACGCCCACGACTCAGGCCGAACCGGAGCGCGTGCTCCGCGTGACCGAGGTCGCCGAGCACCTCGACTGCAACGCCGATCTCGTCTACCGCCTGATCCACCGCGGCGACCTCCGCGCCGTGCGCGTCGGACGTCTGATCCGCGTCCCGCTCTCCGCGCTGAACGAGTACCTCGCCACAGCCGCCTGAGCCTCACGCCGCTGAGCCGGCGCACCTGTCTGGAGCACACCGTGAAGAACAAGCCCTAGAGACAGAGCAACCCCCGCCCGGGTGGAGACCGGGCGGGGGTAGAGGTCAGGACGAGACTGTGCCCCCATCATCCCACGCGACGCCCGACGTTGCCCAGCGAACCGCAGACGCCGCCGCATGGCTCCGCGAGTTCTTCCCCCACGACGACGGCGGACGCGTCCGCCTCGCAGAACGCACCGCCGACGACCGGAAAGAGTACCCGCGCGGCGTGAGCCTCCACGACGGCCCCGGGTCGTTTGCCGACATGGCGGAGGCTCTCGCCGAGACCCTCGTGGACCTGAGCGAGCACGCTGATGTCTACGCCTGCCCGTACGCCCACGAGGGAGGGCGCTACAAGGGCGGAGCCGTCGCCCGCCGCCACGCGCACGCCGACGTGGACGGCCCCCTAGACCTCGAGCTCGTGCGCGAGCTCGGCGCGCTCGCGGTCGCCTCCGGCTCCATCTCCCAGGGGGCACCGCACGGCCACGTCTACGTGCGTCTCACGCGTTCCGTGACCGCCGACGAGCACAGCGCCCTCTGCGCCGCTCTCGGCGCGTACCTGGGGCCGCACGCCGACGCCTCCAAGGTCGCAGACAACGATCTACTCCGCCCCGCCGGCACCCTCAACCACAAGGATGGACGCCGCGCGCCGGTGACATGGCTCATCCGTCCCGACGCGCCCACCGTGCGCGCCTGGGAGCCCGCAGAGCTGGCCGAGCACCTCGGCCTCGCCTGGCCCCTCCC
>NZ_KV825089.1:0-5776 GCF_001816085.1 Micrococcus sp. HMSC31B01 | reverse complement strand
GGGGCCGAGGGACGCCGTCGCCCGGAGGGCCCCGGGCGGTCCGGCGCGACGCCGGCCTTCGAGGAGCGGCACGGGCTGACCTCATGGAGCATCGGCACGGTGCCGAAGACCGTCTCCACCGCGGCCGGGGCGCGCGGCCCCGCCATCACGGGCTACCCGAGCCTGGTGCCCGAGACCACGCCCGACGGCGGCCCCGCGGCCGGCCTGACCGTGGCCCGGTCCGCGGAGGACCAGGCGGCCTGGCACCGGGCCGGGGTGATCCGGCTGCTGCTGGCCACCCTGCCCAGCCCCCAGCGCTACGTGCTGGACCACCTGGACAACAGGGAGAAGCTCACCTTCACCCAGAATCCGCACGGCTCGGTGGACTCCCTCGTCGCGGACTGCACGCAGGCCGCCGTCGACCGTCTCGTCGGGGACGAGCTGCCGTTCGACGAGGCCGCGTTCCGCGCCCTGTTCGACCGGGTGCGGGCCGACCTGATCGACACGGTCTTCGCCGTCACGTCCCTGGTGGAGCAGGTGCTCTCCCGGGCCGCGCAGGTGCGACGCCGGCTCAAGGGCTCGGTCTCGCTCGCCCTCGCGCCGGCGCTGTCGGACGTGAAGGCACACCTCGAGCAGCTCGTGTTCCCCGGCTTCGTGGCCACCACGGGCTGGGAGCGGCTGCAGCACCTGCCGCGCTACCTGCAGGGCATGCTGACGCGCCTGGACCGGTTGGACGCCGGCGGCCACCTGCAGCGCGACGGGCAGCACATGGCGGTGGTGCAGGGGCTCGAGGACGAGTTCGACGCCGCCGTCGCGGCCCACCGCGCCCGGTTCGCGGGCACGCCCGTGCCCGCGGAGCTGGAGCGGGTGCGCTGGCTCATCGAGGAGCTGCGCGTCTCGTTCTTTGCCCAGGAGCTGGGCACGGCGGTCTCTGTCTCCGAGAAGCGGGTGCGTCAGGCGCTCGCCCGGGCCACGCGCGCCTGAGTCGGGCCCGGGCGGCGCGGGCCGTCAGTCCTGCGGGACGACCTCGCCGTGGCCCAGGTCCCGCAGGGCCGCGCGGAGGCGGGCGGCGGCGTCGTCCAGGTCCGCCGGATCGGGGGCGTTGTCCACGCGGGCCAGGTCGAAGTCGGCGAGCGAGGTGGAGGGCCACACGTGCACGTGCAGGTGCGGGATCTCATAGCCGGCGATCATGAGCCCGGCCCGGCGGGCGGAGAACGCCGCCACCTGCGCCTTGCCGATCTGCTGGGCGACCGTCGTCAGGTGCGTGACCAGCGCCGGGTCGACCTCCACCCATTCGTCCACCTCCGCACGGGGCACCACAAGCGCGTGCCCCGGCTGGAGCGGCGCGGCGGACAGGAACGCGACGCACGTCTGGTCCTGCCACACGAAGCGGGCGGGCAGCTCGCCGGCGATGATCCTGCTGAAGACGGTGGCCATGGAGGGTCCTCCTGGGGGTCGGCGGGGCAGGGCCCCGGGGCTCGTCAGTCCCGGCCGGACGCGCCGTCGGGCTCGGGGCCGACCGCGACGGCGTTGGACGGGTCCTGGACCCATGCTGACCACGAACCCGGGTAGAGCGCCACTCCGGGTCGCCCCGCGACGGCCAGGGTGAGCACGGCGTGCGCCGCGGTGATGCCCGAGCCGCAGTACACGGCCACGGGAGTGGCGTCGTCCACGCCGACGGCGTCGAACCGCTCCGCCAGCTCTGCGGCGGGCCGCAGGCGGCCGTCCTCGGCGATGCTCTCCGCCGTGGGCACGTTCCGCGCCCCGGGGATGTGCCCGGCCACGGGGTCGAAGGGCTCGACCTCCCCGCGGTAGCGTTCGGCCGCCCGCGCGTCGAGGAGCAGACCGCCGGAGGCCATCGCCTCGGCGCCGGCCGTGTCCACGACGGGCATGCGGCCCCACGACGGCCGGGCGGTGCCGGGCACCGGGATGACCTCACCGGGCTGCAGGGGCAGGCCCGCGGCGCGCCACGCCTCGAGGCCGCCGTCCAGGAGCACGGAGTCCCGCAGCCCCGCGTGGCGCAGCAGCCACCAGGCGCGCGCGGCGGACAGGCCGTGGTCGTCGTCGTAGACCACGATGGTGTCGCCCTCGTCGATCCCCCACATCCGCACGGTCTCCGCGAACTGGCGCGCGTCCGGCAGGGGGTGGCGCCCCGCCGCCGGACCGGCGTGGCCGGCGAGCTGGCTGGGCAGGGAGACGTAGACGGCGCCCGGCAGATGGCCCTGGAGATAGGCGGCGTGGTCCGGCCCGCCCCCCGTGGCCCGGAACCGGACGTCGAGCAGGATCACCCGGTTCGGGCGGCATCGGCCCGGCTGGGCGTAGGCCGGGCCCCCGGGCACCGGCGGCAGGTCCTCGACGGGGGCCAGGCCGAGCCAGCCGGCCAGCACGTCCACCGTCACCAGGGTGGGCGGCTCGGCGGCCTCAGGGTCGACGCCGTCGATGTCCGCGTCCGGGTCGCCGCCGGCGTCATGGGACGAGGACGGGGCCGCCGTGGGCGCCGGGACCACGCGGCCCTGCCCCTCGTCGACGACGATCAGCGGGTCGGGTCGATCGGGGGCGGCGCCGTCGCGGTCCGGGACAGGGGATGGGTCCGGGGTCTCGCTGTGCACCCGGACACCTTACTCCACGCCCCCTTCGGCGTCGCTGATAACCTGGAGGATGGCCCGCGCGGACCTGTTCCGGACCGCGCGGAGGAGGCGGCAGCCGCCGCAGAAGGAGTCGTGAGCACCGTGAGCGCCCCCGAGCCCAGCCCCCGTGCCGCCCGTCCCCGGGCGACCCGGCAGAAGGCCGCCGTCGACCGAGCCCTGGACCGCATCCCGGACTTCGTGAGCGCGCAGGAGCTCCATGCCCGCCTCCAGGACCAGGGCGAACGCGTCTCGCTGGCCACCGTGTACCGGACCCTGCAGCAGCAGCTCGACGACGGCCTCGTGGACATGCTCCGCCGCGACGACGGCGAGACCGTGTACCGCCGGTGCGAGGACGAGGGCCACCATCACCACCTGGTGTGCCGGATCTGCTGGACCACCGTCGAGGTCACCGCCCCCCACGTCGAGGCGTGGGCCACCGCCGTCGCCGCGGAGCACGGCTTCACGGACGCGGACCACACGGTGGAGATCACCGGTGTCTGCGCCCGCTGCCGGACCGAGGGGCGCACCCGCGGGGCCTGACCATGACCATGGGCCGGGCCCCGGTCAGTGGCGGCGGCCGCCCGCGGGGTCGTCCAGGAAGTCCGCCGCGTCCTCGACCGCCGTGGAGGGCCCGTGCAGGGCGCCCCGGCCGTACGCGATGTCCAGGTTCTCGACCGTGAGCACGTCCCGCGGCGGGCCGGAGGCCACGACTCGCCCGCCCATCAGGACCACGTGGTCCGCCTCCGCGGCCTCGTCGAGATCGTGGGTCGTGTAGACCACGGACACCCCGCGCGTCGGCTCCTCGTGGAGGAGGTCGTCGATCGTGCGGGCGGAGACGATGTCGAGGCCCGTCATCGGCTCGTCCAGCAGCAGCACGTCGTGGTCCTGGGCGAGGCCCTGGGCCACGTAGGCGCGCTGGCGCTGGCCGCCGGAGAGCTGGTCGAGGTGCCGCCGTGCCAGGTCCGCGACCTGCATGCGCTCCATGGCGGCCCGCACGATGTCCCGGTCCTCCCTCCGGAACCGACGGAACCATCCGAGCGTGGGGTATCGGCCCATCCCGACGACGTCGCGCACCGTCACCGGCACGCCCTGGGGCACGCCGATGGACTGCATCACGAAGGAGGTGCGCTGCGAGCGCCGCCGCGGGTCCTCGCCGAGCACCTCCAGCGCACCGGAGGCCGGGTCGCTCAGGCCCGCCAGGGCGGTCAGCAGCGTGGACTTGCCGGAGCCGTTGGGCCCGATCACCGCGATCAGCCGCCGGGCCGGCAGGGTGAAGTCGGAGGGCCGGACGGCCACGTGCGAGCCGTGGCGCAGTTCGAGCGCCCGGGCGACCGCGAGGGGAGGCGTGGCCGCCGCGGCGCCCGCGGGGAAGGACGCGTTCATCGGGCGACCTCCGCTCCGGGCAGGGCCACGACCGGCGTCTCCTGCTCACGCTGCGCGCGCGAGCGCACGTGCCGGCCCAGGAGCGCCAGCACGGCGGCGCGGACGGCGAGCACGACGAAGAACAGCAGGATCGGCATGAGCGCCATGGTGGCCGAACCCGCCGTGCCCAGCCGGTAGCTGAGGGTGAGCCCGGTGACGACGCACGCCGCGCCGATCACGACGGAGACGAGCATCATCTGGGGGACGCTGCGCGTCAGCAGCGCCGCCGTCGCGGGCGGTCCCACGAGGAGGCCGAACACGAGCACCGTGCCCACCGCCTGGAACGAACCGATCACGGCCGCGCCGATCATCACCAGCAGCAGCGTGTGCGTCAGCCCCGGTCGCATGCCCAGCGAGCGCGCCTTGACCTCGGAGAAGCTCAGTGCCAGCAGGGGCCGGTAGAGCAGCAGGGCCAGGGCGATCACCACGACGGCGATGACCGCCTGGGTCACGATGCCGTCCACGCTGACCCCCAGCACATCGCCGAACAGGATCGACGTGAGCGATCCCGTGTAGGAGTCCGACTTGGAGATGATCACCACGCCCAGGGCCATCATCCCCACGAAGAGCAGGCCGATGGCGGTGTCCTCCTTGAGGGTGGTGGCCCGGTGCACCAGCGAGATGCCCGCCATCATGACGACGGCGGCCACCGCCGCACCGAGGTGGGGGCTGCCGCCGGTGACGACCGCCAGGGCGATGCCCGGCAGGACACCGTGCACGAACGCGTCCCCGAAGAAGCTCATCCCGCGCAGCACCAGCCACGTGCCCACGACCGAGCACATCACCACCGCGATGAGTCCGCCGACGAGGGCGCGCTGCTGGAATCCCATCTGGAAGGACTCGAGCAGCCAGTCCATCCTCAGCCCTCCAGCGCGTCGGCGAGGGTGCGGGCGTTGACGAGCATGGCCTCGGCGTAGTCCGCCTCCGGGGTGTCCTTCGGGCCGACGCCGCCCTCGTAGACCTCGATGACCGGCAGGTCGCCAGCCTCTTCGGCCACGATGTCCACGAGGCTGTTGCGCGCGCCCACGGACGTGATCACGGCGTCTGCGCCGCCGTCGCGGATGGACCGGGCGAGCTCGGCGATCTCCTGGGAGGAGGGCTCGCCGTCGGTGGAGCCGCCCGGGACGACGACGCCGGACACGGTGAAGTCGTAGGCCTCGCTGAAGTAGCCGTAGGCGTCGTGGTCCGTGACCAGCGTGCGGCGGTCCTCCGGGACCCCGGCGAGGATCTCCCGGACCTGCGTGTCCGTCTGCTCGAGCTCCCCGCGGACGGTCGCGCCGCACTCGGCGAACTGCTCGTCGCCCCGCTCCTGGGCGAGCGTGTCGCCCATCAGCTCGGCGGCCCTCGCCATGCGGGCGACGTCCATCCAGACGTGCGGATCCTCGGACCCGTGGTCATGGCCCTCGTGGCCCGCCCCCTCCTCGGCGTGGTCATGACCGCCGAAGGGCAGCGGATCCAGCTGGGGCGCCACCTCGACGACGGTCGCGCCGTCCGCCTCGGCGTTGGCGAGGGCGGACTCCATGCCGCCCTCGAGGCCGAGGCCGTTGGAGAACACGAGGCCGGAGGAGACCATGTCCTTCACCTGCGCGGACGAAGCGGAGAAGTCGTGCGGATCATCCCCCGGGCCCATCACCGTGGCGCTGCGGGCGTCGGCGCACGCCACCACGCGGTCGAGCACGGAGCCGAGCTGCGTCGTCGTGGCGACGGCCACGGGCGTGCCCGAGGCCGCGCCGGACCCGGCGCCCGCC
>NZ_KV825088.1:0-3736 GCF_001816085.1 Micrococcus sp. HMSC31B01 | reverse complement strand
CTCGCGTATCTCGAGGGCACGGGCGCGCTCGTGGACGCGGGCGACGTGTCCGTGGACCGCGGAGACGACGACGCCCCGGGCGAGCTCGAGGCGGGCCAGGCCGAGCTGGGCACGGTGGTCAGCGGGCTGCTGAACGCCCACGACCTGGCCGTGGTGCTCGGCGGCGGACACGAGACCGCCTACGCATCGATCACGGGCCTGACCGGCTCCACGCGCGTGGGCGCGGGCACCCGCGTGGGCATCCTCAACCTGGACGCGCACTTCGACCTGCGCGAGGCGCCGCGGCCCAGCTCCGGCACCCCGTTCCTGCAGGCGCTGCGGGACGCCGAGGGGGCGGAGCATCAGCTCTCCTACGCGGTGGTGGGCATCAGCGAGGCAAACAACACCCGGGCCCTGTTCGACACCGCGCGCGAACGCGGGGTCACGTGGGTGACCGACGAGCAGGCCCAGACCGCCGACGTCACCGGCGTGCGCCGCTGGGTGCGCTCGTTCATCAACGCCGTGGACGTGCTCTACCTGACGATCGACCTGGATGTGCTGCCGGCCGCCGTCGCCCCGGGGGTGAGCGCACCGGCCGGCTTCGGCGTGCCGTACGAGGTGATCCACGCGTGCGCGCTGGAGGCCACCCAGTCCGGGAAGCTGGCCCTGGCCGACGTCGTGGAGCTCAACCCCGCCCTGGACGTGGACGGCCGCACGGCGAAGGCCGCGGCCCGGCTGATCCACACGATCGTCAGCCGTCACCGGACGGACGCGTCGCTGCTGGCCTGAGGCGGGCGGGGGTCCGTTCAGGCGCGGGGGCCGCGCGCGTCAGTGCCCCGCTGCCCACGGGGCTGGGGGCTCGGCGCTGCCGTGGGCCGCGCGTCGGGCGGCGTAGTCCAGCGCCGAGCGTGCCAGGAAGTCGTGCAGGGCCAGCACCCCGGCCCGGGCTCCTGCCGCGTCCCTCCGGGTCACCGCCTCCAGCGCCGGGACGTAGAACGCCCGGCCGCGTTCGACCTCGTCGGGCAGGCCCTTCGTGGTGGCGAGCCAGAACCGCCGGGAGAGCCCCTGGAGCGGGACCAGGGAGTCGGCGAGATAGCGGTTGTTCGCGATCGTGCGCAGGAGTTCGTGCGAGCGCCCGACGGCGGCGACGTACGCCGGCAGGTCCTCCACCGTGCGCAGGTGCCGCACGTGGGCCGCGACGGCGGCCAGCTGCTCCTCGTCCGCCCGCGCGCAGGCCAGTCCCACGGCCAGGGCCTCGAGCGACCGCCGCACCTCCAGCCTCTCCAGCTGGTCGTCCACGGAGATCGGGGGCACCTGCAGTCCCCGTCCCCCACCGGCCAGGAGCCAGTGGTCTCGGATGAGGCGCTGCACGGCCTCGCGCAGGGGTGTGCGCCCCGTCTCGGCGGCGTCGATGAGGTCCGCCTCGCTGAGGATGGCGCCCGGTGGCAGCTCCCCGGTCTCGATCTTCTGCGTCAGGCGGGCGTAGGCCTCCTCCGACTTGTTCATGGGCCCAGCGTAGGCAGTCATCTGCCCCCAATCCGTTTGATATATCCGGGATATGCGGCGTAGCGTGACCCACATCCTGTTACCGGCGTCACATGGAGGACTCATGAAGTACCGCCCGCAGCACGAGGCCAACCCCCTGCCCTTCTCCCCCTTCAAGAGCTCCACCGTGCCGCGGCCCATCGGCTGGCTGTCCTCCGTGAGCACGGACGGCCGGGAGAACATCGCCCCCTACAGCCAGTGGCAGAACCTCACCTTCGACCCGCCCATGGTGATGTTCTCCGCGAACCAGTACCCGGACGGACGCCGCAAGGACACCGTCCTCAACGCGGAGCAGACCGGCTGGTTCGTGTGGAACATGGCCACCTACGACCTGCGCGAGGCCGTCAACGTCTCCGCCATGGCCCTGGAGCCGGGCGAGAGCGAGTGGGACCGCATCGCCGAGCACGGCGTCACCAAGGTCTACGCGGACAACCACCCCATCCCGATGGTCGCCGAGTCCCCCGTGCGCTTCGAGTGCCGCTACCACTCGACGCACCGCATCAAGGGCGACTCGAACGTCGGCACCATCGACGTGGTCTTCGCCCACGTGGACACCATCCACATCGACGACGACGTCATCACCGCCGACGGCCGCCTCGACATCCCGCGCATCCAGCCGATCGCCCGCCTGGGCTACTTCGACTACACCGTGGTGCGGGAGACCTTCGAGATGCGGGTGCCCGGCGCCGACGGCGATGCCCAGGCCGGCCTCGAGGGACGGGCATGAGCACCGCGGCCACCGGCGCGGCCCGGCCCGCTCCCGTGCCCGGGGCCTGCCCCCGGAGCCTGAAGGACATGCTGGCCGTGAACTTCGGCAACGCGCTGGAGTGGTACGACTGGAACGTCTACACGATCTTCGCCCCGGTCTTCGCGGCGCAGATCTTCCACGCGGACAACCCCACCTCCGAGCTGCTCGCCACCCTGGCCGTCTTCGCGGTGGGCTTCGTCGCCCGCCCCATCGGCGGCTACGTGTTCGGCGCCTACGCGGACCGGGTGGGCCGCAAGCGCAGCCTCTTCGCGGCGATGATGATCACCGCGCTCGGCAGCCTGATCATCGCCTTCACCCCCACCTACGGCACGGTGGGCGTCCTCGCCTCGGTGATCCTCGTCGTCGCCCGCCTGCTGCAGGGCCTGGCGCACGGCGGCGAGATGGGCACCTCCGTGACCTACCTCGTGGAGCGGGCGCCGCAGGGCCGGCGCGGGCTGTTCGGGGCGACGTCGTGGGTGTCCGTGGTGGTGGGCACGATCCTGGCGACGCTCGTGGGCCTGGCCATCAACACGCTGCTCTCCCACGAGCAGGTGGCGTCCTGGGGCTGGCGCGTGGCGTTCGGCATCGGCGGCGTCCTCGGCCTCTACGCGCTGTATCTGCGACGGAGCCTGACGGAGTCGGAGCACTTCACGGCGGCGCAGCAGGTGGTGCCCACCGCCGACGACGCCCCGCGCCGGGAGCCGGGCGCGGTGTGGCGCGGCCTGCTGACGATCTTCCTGGTCTCCGCGGGCGGCTCCCTGATGTTCTACACGTGGCTGATCTACCTGCCCACGCACGCGCAGGTGGCCCATCAGATGGACAAGTCCACCACCCTCTCGGCCTCGCTCCTGGCCCAGGTGATCTTCCTGGCCGCCATCCTCGGGGCGGGCCTGCTGGGCGACCGGATCGGCCGCCGCCCGCTGGTCATCGCCTTCGGCCTGCTCTTCGTGGTGCTGCCGTTCCCGCTGTTCGGCATGCTGGACGGCACCTTCGCCTCGTTCCTGCTCGTGCAGACCATCGCCCTGCTGGCCGTGGCGCTGCTGTTCGGCGTCAACGGCGCCGTCTGGTCCGAGGTGCTGCCCACGGCGGTGCGCGCCAAGGGCGTGGCCACCATGCTCTCGCTGGCCACCGCGATCTTCGGCGGCACGGCGCCGTACCTGATCACGTGGCTGACGGCGCAGGGGTGGGCCAGCGCGTTCCCGATCTACCTCATGGTGGTCGGCGGCCTCACCGGCCTGACCGGCCTGTTCATGAAGGAGACGAAGGACGTGGACCTGGCGGCCTGAGCCGGGGCGACCGGGCCCGCAGGCCGCCCCCTCCGCACACAGAGTGGTCACGACACGCCGTCTCGTGCAGACGCACGCGGCGTGTCGTGACCACTCTGTGGCCTCTGACCGCTCTGCGGCGTCAGTGCCCCTCGGCCTCGGCGCCCTCGGACTCCTTGGCCAGGTCCTGCGGCTCGGC
>NZ_KV825087.1:0-6435 GCF_001816085.1 Micrococcus sp. HMSC31B01 | reverse complement strand
CCCAGCGCCGTGGCGGCGGCCGCGAGCCGGCCGATCGGCCCGGCCCCGCCCGTGAACGCCCGCCGAGCGGCTGCGCCCCAGCGACCGAAGGCACCCCTGAACCCCTCGTGGAGGATGGGCTCCTCGATCAGCCGGGTGCTCAGGTCGGCGATCAGGGCGGTCAGCAGCAGGATCGCGCCGGCGGCCACGGGCTCGACCCACCCGGGGGCGTCCACGGGCACCATCACGCGCATGATCACGAGCAGCGGCCAGTGCCACAGGTACGCGGCGTAGGAGCGGCGCCCCCACCAGCGCAGGAACCTGTTGCCCAGCACGCGCGAGAGCGAGTCGCGCCGGTCGCCCTGCACGACGTGCCAGACGATGAACGCGACGACGGCGGACAGGCCCGCCAGCACCCCGCGGTACGTGCTCGCGTGGCCGCCGTCGACCAGGGCGAAGCCCGCCGCGAGCACCGCGACGGCGCCCCACGCGACGGCCACCCGCGTGGCCGAGGTCCGCGGCTCGGGGCCGCCGTGCTCGGGCCGGGGCACGTGGGCCAGACCGATCGCCACGCACGCGCCGAACAGCAGGCCGAAGGCGTGGGTGTCCGTGCCGAAGTAGAGGCGGGCCTGCTCGAACCCGTGCCACGAGCCCCAGGCCATCCACGCCGCGGAGGCCACGGCCGCGACCGCGACCGCGAGGATGCGGCGTCGGTCCGCCACCCGCCCCGAGTTCACCGTGCTGCGCGGCGGCCAGGTGAGCAGGAGCAGCCCCCAGAGGAGCAGGGGCCAGAGGATGTAGAACTGCTCCTCGATCGCCAGGGACCACAGGTGCTCGAACAGTGGCGGCGAGGCGCGGTTGAAGTAGTCCCCGCCCTCGAGGATCATCACCCAGTTGCTGGTGTAGGTCAGGGCGCCGAACCATTGGCGGCCCAGGCCCGCGGGGAACTCGTCCACCGCCAGCCACGCGAGCGCGGTGGTGCCCACGAGCGCCATCAGCATGGCCGGGATGAGGCGTCGGACGCGCTTCATCCAGAAGGTGCCCAGCGCCACGCCCCGGCCCGCGTCCACACCACGGACCAGGCCGGTGGTGATGAGGAAGCCGGAGAGCACGAAGAACATGTCCACGCCCACGAACCCGCCGCGCAGGAAGGTGGGCCAGGCGTGGAAGACGAGCACGGCGAGCACCGCGATCCCCCGCAGCCCGTCGAGGGCGGTGACCCGTCCGGGGCCGCGACTGACCCGCGTGCCGACCTTGACGGCGGGCACGCCGTCCTGGGGCGACAGGGCATGGCGGGGCACGGGCGCGGTGCGCTGGTCGGAACTCACAGCGGTCGATCATTCCATCCCGACCTGGATGGGCCAAAGCCTCCGGCTATCCCCCACCCGCCCCACCGCGTTGGGGGCGGTTTCCGGTGGTATTCCACTCCCAAAGCACCGATTTCCGCCCCCGGAAGCGGGGGTGCGGGCGCCGGTCAGTGGTCGCGCAGCGCCTCGATGAGCTCGTCCTTGGTCATGGTGGAGCGGCCCTCGATGTCGAGTTCGCGGGCCCGCTTCGCGAGCTCGTCCTTGGTCCAGTCCTCGTAGGAGCCGGCCTCGCCGCCGCGCTCGGCGACCTCGTCCCGGCCGTCTCGGGCGGACGCGTTGGCGATCCGCGCGGCCTTCTCCTCGCTCGCGCCCTCGCGGCGCAGCGCCTCGTAGACCTCGGGGTCCTTGATGCTGGAGGTGCCGGGGCCCATGGGGGCGCCGTTCTTCTCGGTCTTCTTCTCAGCCATGCGGCCAGTGTGGTCCCGGCCCGACGACGGGTGGAAGATCCGCCGCGCCGCCTCAGTCCTGCTGGGCCTCCGGCTGCTCGGCCCACCAGCGCCGCAGCTCCGCCTCGGCCTCGGCCGGCTCATGCGGCCCCTCGTCCAGGCGCCACTCGAGCAGGTGGGTGTACGCCCGGCCCACCACCGGGCCCGGGCGGATCCCCAGCAGCGCCATGATCTGCTGCCCGTCCAGGTCCGGCCGCACAGCCGCGAGCTCCTCGGCCTCGGCGATCTCGGCGATGCGCCGCTCGAGGTCGTCGTACGCGTGGGCCAGCCGCTCGGCCTTGCGCCGGTTGCGGGTGGTCACGTCCGAGCGGGTCAGCGCGTGCAGGCGGGGCAGCAGGTCGCCGGCGTCGTGGGCGTACCGGCGGACGGCGGAGTCGGTCCAGCCGGCGTCGCCGTAGCCGTAGAACCGCATGTGCAGCTCCACCAGACGGGCCACCGCCTTGATCGTGTCGTTGTCGAACTTCAGGGCGCGCAGCCGCTTGCGGACGAGCTTGGCGCCCACGGTCTCGTGGTGCCGGAAGGTGACGGCCCCGCCCTTCTCGAAGCGACGTGTGGCCGGTTTGCCGACGTCGTGCAACAGCGCCGCCAGGCGCAGCACGGGGTCGGGGGTCGACGGCGCGTACTCGCCCTCCAGCTCCATGGCCTGCTCCAGCACGGTCAGGGAGTGGGCGTAGACGTCCTTGTGGCGGTGGTGCTCGTCCGACTCGAGCTGCAGGGCGGGCAGCTCGGGCAGGACGTGGTCGGCCAGGCCGGTGCGCACGAGCAGGTCGAGGCCGGCCCGCGGGTGCGCCCCGCAGACGAGCTTGACGAGCTCCTCGCGCACGCGTTCGGCGGAGATGATCGTGATCCGCTCGGCCATCGCGGCCATGGCCTCCTCCACCTCGGGGGCCACGGCGAAGCCGAGCTGGGAGGCGAACCGGGCGGCGCGCATCATGCGCAACGGGTCGTCGGAGAAGGAGTCCTCAGGGGTGCCGGGGGTGCGCAGCACGCCGGCGTGCAGGTCCCGCATGCCGCCGAAGGGGTCCACGAGCTCGAGGGCGGGCAGGCGCAGGGCCATGGCGTTGACGGTGAAGTCGCGACGCAGCAGGTCGTCCTCGAGGCTGTCGCCGAAGGCCACCTGCGGCTTGCGGCTGGCCGGGTCGTACTGCTCGGCCCGGTAGGTGGTGACCTCGAGCTGCCAGCCGGCCTTGCGGAAGCCGATGGTCCCGAACCGCCGTCCCACGTCCCACGTGGCGTCCGCCCAGCCGGCGCCGACGGCCTCGGACGCGTCCGGGTCGGCGTCCGTGGTGAAGTCCAGGTCCGGCGACGACCGTCCCAGGAAGAGGTCGCGGACCGGGCCGCCCACCAGGGAGAGCTCGTGGCCGGCGGCCTCGAACCTCCGCCCCAGCTCCACGACGACGGCGGGCAGGGTGGCGTCCGCGGGGAAGCCGGGGGGCAGCGCGTGGGTGGCGGTGGTCAGATCCATGATGCCTACAAGGGTGCCAGACGGTCCCGGCACGGGCCCGCGCGGGCCGGGCTAGAGTTGACGGCATGACCCGCCCCGATCCCTCCGCGCACCGGGGCGCCCCCCTGCCCTCCGCGCTGGGGGCGTGGCGTCGCCGGCCGCAGCCGCCTCTGCGCCCCGTCACCCCGGCCCCCGCGGGACCCCGTTCCGCCGGTGCCGCCTCCCTGCCCACGGTGGAGGAGGTCTCCGCCGGCGGCGTCATCGTCCGCGAGCACGACGGCGGCCTCGAGGTGGCCGTGATCGCCCGCTACAACCGCGGTGGCCGGCTCGAGTGGTGCCTGCCCAAGGGCCATCCCGAGGGCGAGGAGGACCACCGGCAGGCGGCCGTGCGCGAGGTGGAGGAGGAGACCGGGATCGCCGGCCACATCCTCGAGCCGCTCGGCGCGATCGACTACTGGTTCACAGTCGCCCGGCACCGCGTCCACAAGACCGTGCACCACTTCCTGCTGCGCGCCACGGGCGGCGAGCTGACCACGGAGAACGACCCGGACCACGAGGCCGTGGACGTCGCGTGGGTGCGCCTCGAGGACGTCGCGCGCCGCCTCTCCTTCGCCAACGAGCGCCGGATCGTCGACCTGGCCCGCCAGGTGGTCGACCAGCACTTCCCCCCGGGCGGTGCCCGGGGCCCCCGCCCCTGATCCACCGCCCCCGGCACGGGGCCTTCCGACCACGATTGGGTGACCCTTGAGCAGCAGACCCGCCCCGCGCCGAGCGCAGGACCCCGCCCACGCCGGCGTCGCCGACGAGGAGCCGACGACGACGGACCCCGCCCCCGCCACGGATCCGGCCGCCGTGGACCCCGCGGACGAGACCCCCGAGGGCGAGCGCCGCGCCGGCCGGTCCACCGCGATCATGGCCTCCGGCACGCTCCTCTCCCGCGTGCTGGGCCTCGTCCGTGCGACGCTGGTGACGGTGGCGATCGGCCTGTCCGCGGACATGGCCGACATCTTCGAGATCGCCAACTCCCTGCCGAACGTGATCTACCTGCTCCTGGTGGGCGGCGTGTTCAACGTCGTGCTCGTGCCGCAGCTGATCAAGCACGCCCGCGACGCCGACCGGGGCGCGGACTACACCTCCCGCCTGATGACGCTCGGCACGCTCGTGATGCTCGCCGGCACGGTGGTGGTCATGCTGGCGGCAGCCCCGCTCATGACGGCCCTGACCCGCGGCTGGTCGCCGGAGAAGCTCGAGATGGCCACCGTGTTCGCCCTGTGGTGTCTGCCCCAGGTGTTCTTCTACGGCATGTACGCGCTGGTGGGGCAGGTGCTCAACGCCAACGGGCGCTTCGGCGCCTACATGTGGGCGCCGGTACTGAACAACGTCGTCGCGATCGGCGCGATCGTGCTGTACCTGGGCATGTTCGGGGCGTACCGGGCCGGGGACGACCTCGCCGGGTGGACGAGCGCACAGACGGTCGTGCTGGCCGGCGGCCACACCCTGGGCGTCGTGCTGCAGGCCGTGATCCTCTTCCTGCCGCTGCGCGGGCTCGGCCTGGGTCTGCGCCCGCGGTTCGGCTGGAAGGGCATCGGCCTGCGGGACACCGGCCGGATCGCCGGGTACACCCTGATCACGATGGTCGCCACGAACGTGGTGCTCCTGCTGTGCCAGCGGTACGTCACCTCTGCCACGGAGGCCCGCGACCGCGGCGAGCTGCGCATCCCGGGCACCGAGACCTGGAGCGCCGAGATGGCGCAGGCGGCCATCCCCGGTGTGGCCGCGTACAACATGGCGATGCTGATGGCCGTGCTGCCCCATTCGGTGTTCGTGCTCTCCCTGGCCACCGTGCTCTTCAACCGGCTGGCCCGCGCCATGGGCCGCCAGGACATGTCCGCGGTGCGGCGCACGACGGCGCAGGGTCTGCGCGCGTTCACCGTGCCGCTGATGTTCTGCCTCGCCGGCGTGGTGGTCCTGGCGGGCCCCCTGGGCCGCGTCTTCGGCTCGACGGCCGAGACGGCGATGGTGGCCGGCGTCGCGGTGGGCTCGGTCCTGCTCGCGCTGGCGCTGTCCATCCCGTTCCGCTCGGGCTCCTTCTACCTGCTGCGCGTGTTCTACGCCGCCGAGGACGCCAAGGTGCCGATGGTGGTCCAGGTCAGCGGCTCGCTCCTGATGCTGCTGCTCTCGTGGGCGGGCGCGATGCTGCTGCCGCTGTGGTCCATGGCCCTGTGGGTCGCGGTCGCCTCGTCCGTCTCGTACGTGTACCAGTTCGTCCTGACCCATGTGCTCACCGTGCGCCGGTTCGGGGACTACGGCCTCGCATCCGTGCTGCGTGCCCACGTCCAGACCGGCCTGGCCGCGCTGGCCGCGGCGGCCGCGGGCGTCGTCGTCGTGTGGCTGCTGGGCGGGTACACCGGCGGGTTCGCGTGGAACTCCATCGGGACGGCGCTGCTCACGTGCGCGGTGGCGGCCGTGGCGATGGGTCCGGTGTACCTGATGGTGCTGCGGGCCATGCGGTTCCCCGAGCTGGACGACGCCCTCCGGCCGCTCGTCGCCCGCGTGCCGGCGCTGGGTCGTCTGCTGCGCGTCGGCTGATCTCTGGCCGCGACGGCCACGCCACGTATCATCGGATTCCGACCCCGTCGTCAGGAGAAGAGCCCGTGCCCCAGCCCATCGCCGTCGGCGCCGTCCTGGGCGGCCGCTATCGCATCACCCAGCACGTGGTGACGTCCGCGGACCAGGACATGGTGTTCCTGGGCACGGACCAGGTGCTCAACCGCCGCGTCACCGTGCTCGTGGCCTCACGTGAGAACGCCACGCAGGTGGCCTCGTCCGCGCGGGAGCTGGCCACGGGCGAGCGCACCGACGACGTGCAGGTGCTCGACCTGGGGCTGTCCGAGGGCCGCACGTACCTGATCGCCGGCGGGGACCCCGACCCGGACGTCCTGCTGGGTCTGGCGTACCCGCAGGAGCTGTACGTGGAGCCGTTCCAGACGGACAGCCTCGGCTCCGAGCTGTTCGGCGAGTCGCGGACCGGAGACCCCCACGCCTACGACGACGACGAGGCGTACTACACCGACCTCGACCGCCGGCTCCGCGCGGACGAGGACGAGGCCCAGCGTCGTCCCGGGTTCCTGAACCGCCTCTCCGAGCGCCTCGCCGAGCGGGTCCGTCCCTCCGACGGCACCGCGGCGAAGGCGGCCGC
>NZ_KV825086.1:0-2225 GCF_001816085.1 Micrococcus sp. HMSC31B01 | reverse complement strand
TCGCGGGGTCCTGGCTGCTCTCCGCGGACGCCGGCCACCTGGTGCACCCGAACTACGCCGAGCGGCATGACCCCGTGAACCACCCGCGCGTGAACCACGGCCCGCTGCTGAAGATCAACGCCAACCAGCGCTACGCCACCGACGCGGGGGGAGAGGCCGCGTTCGCCCGCTGCTGCGGCGTGGCGGGGGTGCCGTTCCAGGAGTTCGTCTCCCACAACGACGTCCCCTGCGGCTCCACCATCGGCCCGATCTCGGCGACCCGCCTGGGCATCCGGACCGTGGACGTGGGCCTGGGCCTGCTGTCCATGCACTCGGCGCGCGAGATGTGCGGCGTGCGGGACGTGGAGCACCTGACGGCGGCCGTGCGGGAGTTCTTCCGCGGGGTGTGAGGCGCGGCGGGGGATGACGGCTGCCACGTGCGGCGTGCGCGGGGCTGCGTCAGCCGGCGGGGCCCGGGGTCACAGCGTCCGAAAGTCGCCGACATTGTCCAAGGTCATGCCGTTCACGACGGCACTGCCGCGGCCGCTGACCGACACGCCGGCGAGGGTCGTGCTGCAGTTGCTGTACCACCCGATGCGCGGCAGGGTGATGGTGCCTGAGACGGGGGCGGGTACCGGGGTGGAGAGCTTGCTGACGTAGCGGTAGTACTGGGTGCCGTTGTTGGTGTACAGGACCGGACTGCCGGTCCCGGAGACCTCACGGACGGGGGTGCTCCAGTCCGTCGTGGCGCTCGTCCAGGTGAGGGGGTTCCGAGACCCCATCGCATCCACCATGTCCTTCTGCACCAGGACGGAGGCGGTCACGTTCGTCACCGTGGAGCCGGCTTGCACATTGGTGATCCGGTAGTAGGTATTGACGTTGTCCGTGGTGACGCTCAAGCGGGTCGAACCCGAGCCGCAGGCCGACACCGACGCGCCGGGTACGGCTGCTGTGGTGGCGCGGCGGATACTGAACACGCGGTCGATCCGCGGGAGAGGGCTGGCCGCCTCGGCGGGGGCAGCGGCGGCGGCGACGACGGTCGGCACCGCCCACGCGAGGCTGCTGGCGACTCGGCGGCGGGAGGGGACGGACTGGGACGGCTGGGGCGCTGCCGACGTGGACTCTGACATGGATGCTCCGAAACGTGAGAGGGGTTTGACACAGGATGTGTGTCCTCCTTCCAAGGTACGTCGTCGTCGACCGAGGGCAAGCCCCGGCCACCCCACGGCCCCCTAGGGGTGGCACCTCATCTGCGGAGGCGCAATGCTGGTATTCTTGACGGGATCCCCTGCGTGCCGCCGAAGAGTGCGGATGCATGCGTAAGGGGAGAACGCAGAACCTCCTGCCGCGGAGAGACCGCGGCCGCAAGCCCAGAGGAGGTGGGTTCGCATGCGTGCTTATGAGCTGATGGTGCTGATCGACCCTGAGGTCGACGAGCGCACCGTGGAGCCGACCCTGAAGAAGTACCTCGAGGTCGTCACGAACGCCGGCGGCACCGTCGACAACATCGACGTGTGGGGTCGCCGCAAGACCGCCTACGAGATCCAGAAGAAGTCCGAGGCCATCTACGTGGTCGTCAACTTCCAGTCGGAGCCGGCCGCCACCCAGGAGCTGGACCGTCTGCTGAACCTCAACGAGACGATCCTGCGCACCAAGATCATCCGTCCGGAGGAGCAGAAGATCACCGCTGAGTGATCCTCGTACCGTGTCCGGAGGGTCTGAGAGCATCGGATCAGTCCCCGACGCCCCCACCGGAACCCCGCTGAGCAGTCCCGGATCCCCGGATCCGGTCACTGACCGGCAGAACCCCCGAAGACAGGAGTGACCATGGCAGGCGAGACCGTCATCACCGTGGTCGGCAACCTCACCGCCGACCCGGAGCTGCGCTTCACCCCGAACGGCGCGGCCGTCGCGAACTTCACCGTCGCGTCCACGCCCCGCACGTTCGACCGCCAGACCAACGAGTGGAAGGACGGCGAAGCGCTGTTCCTGCGCTGCTCGGTCTGGCGCGAGGCCGCGGAGAACGTGGCGGAGTCGCTGACCAAGGGCATGCGCGTGATCGTGCAGGGCCGCCTCAGGGCGCGCTCCTACGACGACCGGGACGGCAACCGTCGCACCAGCTGGGAGCTGGACGTGGACGAGGTCGGCCCGGCGCTGCGGTTCGCCACGGCCAAGGTCACCCGCGCCCAGCGCGGCGGTGGCGGCGGCGGTGGCTTCGGCGGCGGCCAGCAGGGGGGCGGCTTCGG
>NZ_KV825085.1:0-3860 GCF_001816085.1 Micrococcus sp. HMSC31B01 | reverse complement strand
CCCCGCCTGCTGGACGTGGCGCGCGCCCGGCGCGGAGCGTTGCTCACGGCCGGCTTCGGTGTCGTGGCCGTCTCCGCCGCCCGCGCGGCGCGCAACGCCGTCATCCCGCTGTGGGCCACACACCTGGGCCTGGACGCGGCGACGGCGTCGCTCGTCTTCGGCCTGGCCGGCGCGGCGGACCTGCTGCTCTTCTACCCCTCGGGCCGGCTCATGGACCGCTTCGGCCGGCGCGCCGTGGCGGTGCCGTGCCTGACCCTGCTGGGGGCGGGGTTCCTCACCGTCAGCCTCACCCGGGAGCCGACGGCGTTCGCGGCGGCGGCGGTGCTGCTGGGCATCGGCAACGGCTTCGGCGCGGGGATCGTGATGACCCTCGGGGCGGACCACTCGCCGCCGAACGCGCGCGCCCAGTTCCTCGGCCTGTGGCGCTCGATGTCCGACGCGGGGATGCTCGCCGGGCCGCTGCTGCTCTCCGGGGTGACCGCCGCGGCCGGGCTGGCCGTCGGCGTCGGCTCCCTCGCGGTCGTCTGCGGTCTCGGAGCGGTCGTGTTCGCCGCGGTGCTGCCGCGCGGGCCGGGGGCCGTGGCGGACCCGCCGGCCGTCGTCGTGCGCTCCCGCTGACCGGGGCGCCGGGCCGTCGGCTCAGTCGGCGGTCTCGTCCGGGGGGATGGTCTGCCCGGAGGCCTGGTCGTCGAACACCATGTACGTCTGCGTGTCGACGACGCTCGGCAGGGTCTGCAGTTCGTCGAAGATCACGCGGCGCAGGTCGGCGGTGTCCCGCGCGCGGACCAGCAGGATCACGTCCATGTTCCCGCCCACGAGGGAGACGTGGGAGACCTCGGGGATGGCCAGGAGCGTGGCGCGCAGCTCCCGCCAGTCGTGCTGACGCAGCTTCATGGTCACGTGGGCGGAGGCCCCGAAGCCGACCTTGACGGGGTCGACCCGCACGGTGAAGCCTGTGATCACGCCCGCGTCCTGCAGGCGGTTCAGGCGCGAGTAGCAGTGCGCGCGGGAGATGTGCACGCGCTCGGCCAGGGCCGCGACGGACATCCGCCCGTCCTGCGTCAGTTCGCGGACGATCGCGCGGTCCACGCGGTCCAGCGGCTCGGCGGCCATGGCTCCTCCTGGGGCGGGGCGGACGGGGTCGGCCACGCGGCGGCGGACCGTCTACGTGGCACGAGTCACCATAGCAGTTCGTCTGATGGAGTGCCTGGTTTGCCCCGGATCGTCTCGTGATCCCGGGCGGGCGAGCGACACATTGACCCTCTTGGGCACACTGAAGGCCACAGATCGAGAGGACCCGCCATGAGTGACCCCACCCCCGCCGTGCCCGGGGCCGCCCGGACCGACGAGGCCGAGACCCGCCCGAACGCCGGCGCCGCCTTCGGCATCTCCCTCGAGGAGTACCTGCTCCCCGCCGCCCGCCGCATCCAGCTGATCGGCGAGGACGGCACGCTGCTGGCCCCGGAGGAGCAGGGCACCGAGCCCGGCCACGAGTATCCCCTGCCCTCCGACGAGGAGCTGCTGGCCGCCTACCGCCACCTCGTCATCGGCCGCCGCGTCAACGACCAGGCCTACGCCCTGGTGCGCCAGGGCCGCATGGCCGTCTATCCGTCCTCGCACGGCCAGGAGGCCTCCGAGGTCGCCGCCGCCGTCTGCCTGGGCGAGGACGACTGGCTGTTCCCGACCTACCGCGACACCGTGGCCGTGATCGCCCGCGGCGTCCCGCCGCTCGAGGTGATGGTGGCCTACCAGGGCACCTGGCATCAGGGCTACGCCCCCCAGAAGCACCACGTCTCCATCCAGTCCACGCCCCTGACCACCCAGATGCTGCACGCCGTCGGGATGGCCAAGGCCGCCCGTCTGCGCGGCGAGGAGGTCGTGTGCCTGGCCATGGTCGGCGACGGCGGCACCTCCGAGGGCGACTTCCACGAGGCGCTGAACTTCGCGGCCGTGTTCAAGCTGCCGGTGATCTTCTTCGTGCAGAACAACAAGTTCGCCATCTCCGTGCCGTTCGCCAAGCAGTCGGCCGCCCCGTCCCTGGCCCACAAGGCCGTGGGCTACGGCCTGGCCGGCGAGCGCGTGGACGGCAACGACCTCGGCGCCCTGCTGGCCGTGCTGGGCCGCGCCGTGGAGCTGTGCCGGCAGGGCCAGGGCCCCTTCCTCGTGGAGGCGGACACCTACCGCATGCAGGCGCACACCAACACGGACGACCCCTCGCGCTACCGCGACGACGCCGAGGTGAAGGAGTGGGAGGCGCGCGACCCGCTGCGCCGCATGACCGCCTACCTCGAGTCCACCGGCGCCCTCACCGAGGAGGTCTCGGCCCAGATCGCCCGCGACGCCGAGGACGTCGCGCAGCAGCTGCGCGACGCCATGAACGCCGAGACGGAGCTCGATCCGCTCGAGCTGTTCGACCACGTCTACTCCGTGCAGACCCCGCAGCTCGCCGCCCAGCGCGCGCAGCTGGCCGAGGAGCTGTCCCGTTCCGAGAACCAGGAGGCCTGAGCATGGCGACCCTGACCTTCGCCGCCGCGCTCAACGCGGCGCTGGCCGACGAGATGGCCGCCGACGACATGGTGGTGGTGTTCGGCGAGGACGTCGGCACCCTCGGCGGCGTCTTCCGCATCACGGACGGGCTGACCGCGCGCTTCGGCGAGGAGCGCTGCTTCGACACCCCGCTGGCCGAGTCCGGCATCGCGGGCATGGCCGTGGGCATGGCCCTCGGCGGCGCCCGCCCCGTGATCGAGATGCAGTTCGACGCGTTCGCGTACCCGGCCTTCGAGCAGATCGCCTCGCACGTGGCCAAGATGCGCAACCGCACCAAGGGCGCCACGCCCATGCCGATCACCATCCGCATCCCCTACGGCGGCGGCATCGGCGGCGTGGAGCACCACTGCGACTCCTCCGAGTCCTACTACGCGCACACCCCGGGCCTGAAGGTGTACACCCCGGCCTCGGTGAAGGACGCGTACATGATGCTGCGCTCGGCCATCCGCCTGGACGACCCGGTGGTCTTCATGGAGCCCAAGAAGATGTACTGGACCAAGGCCGAGCTCGACCTCGACCAGCTGCGCGCCGAGTTCGAGGAGGGCTGGGCCCGCGTCGAGGACAAGAAGGAGCACGGCGAGGCCTGGGCGCGCGCCGCCGTCGTCCGCGAGGGCACGGACGTCACCCTCGTCTCCTACGGCCCCTCCGTGCCCACCTGCCTCGCCGCCGCCCACGCGGCCGCGGAGGAGGGGCTCTCGGTGGAGGTCGTGGACCTGCGCACCGTGAACCCGCTGGACGAGGACACGATGGCCGCCTCGGTCGCCAAGACCGGCCGCGCCGTCGTCGTCGCCGAGCCGCAGGGCTTCGCGTCCGTGGCCTCCGAGCTGGTGGCCCGGATCCAACAGCGCTGCTTCCACTCGCTGGCGGCGCCCGTGGGCCGCGTGACCGGCTTCGACATCCCGTTCCCCGCGCCGAAGCTCGAGGAGCACCACCTGCCGAACATCGACCGCATCCTGGACGCGATCGACGACCTGAACTGGGACCTGGACGCCGAGGAGGCCCGCGCATGAGCAACACCTTCCTGCTGCCCGACCTGGGCGAAGGCCTGACCGAGGCCGACATCGTCCGCTGGCTCGTCGCCGAGGGCGACACCGTGGCCGTCGACCAGCCCATGGTCGAGGTCGAGACCGCCAAGGCCCTCGTCGAGGTGCCGAGCCCGTACGCCGGCACCGTGCTGACCCTGCACGGCGCCGAGGGCGAGACCATGGACGTCGGCAGCCCGCTGATCACCATCGGCGCGGCCGGCGAGTCCGGTGAGGGCTCCGCGCCCGCCGCCGGCACCGAGGCCCTGGCCGTCCCGCCGGCCACCGGTG
>NZ_KV825084.1:0-6587 GCF_001816085.1 Micrococcus sp. HMSC31B01 | reverse complement strand
CGGCCCACCCCGCCCGCCGTCGTCCGTCCCCCTCGCACCGCCCGAAAGGCACCCACCCCATGCTGACCGCAGTGGAACTGGGTCTGATCTACGCCGTCGTCGCGCTCGGCGTGTACCTGACCTTCCGCATCCTCGACTTCCCCGACCTCACGGTGGACGGCTCGTTCACCACCGGCGCCGCCACGGCCGCCGTGCTCATCACGGGCGGCACGCCGGTGCCACTGGCCATGCTCGCCGCGTTCGTGGCGGGCGCGCTCGCGGGCCTCGTCACCGGCCTGCTGCACACCAAGGGCCGGATCGACGGCCTGCTCGCCGGCATCCTCACGATGATCGCGCTCTACTCGATCAACCTGCGGATCATGGGCAAGGCCAACATCCCCCTGCTCGGCCAGGACACCCTGTTCACGTGGCTCGACGACCTGGGCCTGGCCCGGAACTGGGGCTCGATCCTCGTGCTCTTCCTCGGCGTGTTCGTGGTGAAGCTGATCCTCGACTGGTTCCTGCACACGGACCTGGGCCTCGCCCTGCAGGCGACCGGTGACAACGAGGAGATGATCCGCTCGTACGGCGTCTCCACGGACCGGATGAAGATCCTCGGCCTCATGATCTCCAACGGCCTCGTGGCCCTCGGCGGCTCCCTGCTGGCCATGTACCAGGGCTTCGCGGACATCTCCATGGGCATCGGCCTCATCCTCGTGGGCCTGGCGTCCGTGATCGTGGGCCAGGCCGTGTTCGGCCAGCGCACGGTCTTCTGGGCGACGCTCGCCGTGATCGTCGGCGCCGTGCTCTACCGCCTGATCATCCAGTTCGCCCTCAACGCGGGCCTGAGCCCGAACGACATGAAGCTGATCTCCGCGGCTCTCGTCGTCGTGGCCCTGCTGCTGCCGCGCTTCGGCTTCGCCAAGCGCCTGAGCCTGCGCACTCGGGGCACGGCCGCGCCCCCGGGGCCGGCCGCCGCCGCTCCGGCCACCGCCGGCATGCCTTTGACCGGCGAGCCGGGCGGCGCCGCCCCCGCCGCATCCGTCCCCGAGGAGGCCCCCCGTGCTTGAGATCTCGCAGGTCTCCAAGACCTTCTTCCCGAACACCGTCAACGAGCGGCGCGCCCTGCAGGGCATCGACCTGCACCTGGCCGAGGGCGACTTCGTCACCGTGATCGGCTCCAACGGCGCCGGCAAGTCCACGATCCTGAACACGATCGCCGGCAAGCTGCTCCCGGACACCGGCACCGTGGCCGTGGGCGGCAAGGACGTCACCCGCATGCCGGACCACCGCCGCGCGGCCTCGATCGGCCGGGTGTTCCAGGACCCGACGGCGGGCACGGCACCGAACCTCACGATCGAGGAGAACATGGCCCTGGCCTGGCGACGCGGGCACGCCCGCGGGCTCTCGCGGGGCGTCTCCCGCGCCCGGCGCGCGATGTTCCGCGACGAGCTCACGAAGCTCGAACTCGGCCTGGAGAACCGCCTCACCGCCAAGGTCGGGCTGCTCTCCGGCGGCCAGCGTCAGGCGCTCAGCCTGCTCATGGCCACGTTCTCCGGACCGAAGATCCTGCTGCTGGACGAGCACACCGCCGCCCTGGACCCGTCCCGGGCGGAGCTGGTGACCCGCCTGACCCGGCAGGTGGTGGCCGAGCACCGGCTCACCACGCTGATGGTCACGCACAACATGTCCCAGGCCCTCGAGGTCGGCAACCGGCTGATCATGATGCACGACGGCCGGATCATCCTCGAGCTGGACGAGCAGGAGAAGGCCGGGCGCACCCCGGCGGACCTGCTGGCCGAGTTCGGCAAGATCAAGGGTGCCGTCGTGGACGACAAGACCATGCTGTCCTGAGCGTCCCGTCCGGCGCCCCCGTGTCCCCGGCCCGCCCCTCCGCCCCACGGCGGGCGGGCGGGCCGGCCGTTCTCACCGGCGCGGCCGCGGGGTAGCGTCGTGGCGTGAGCACCGTGAAGCCCGACACCCAGAGCGCCACCGCAGCCGATGTCCGCCTCCAGACCGTCACGGGGCGCATCCCGGTGACGGACGTGCAGCCCGTCGTGCTGGACGGCCGGTTCCCGGCGAAGGCCGTGGTCGGCGAGGACATCCCCGTCCGCGCCACCGTGTTCCGCGAGGGCCACGACTCCGTGCGCGCCACCGTCCGTCTGCTCGACCCGGCCGGCGCCGAGGTGCAGCGCGTGCAGATGCGTCCGGGCCGGCCCGGGCTGGACGAGGTCGTGGCCACGCTGCGGCCCGCCGAGCCGGGCCTGCACCAGTTCGTGGTCGAGGGCTGGGACGACCCGGTGGGCACGTGGAAGCACGCGGCCACCGTCAAGATCGCCGCCGGCATCGACGTGGAGCTGATGCTCGCCGAGGGCGCCGCCCTGTTCCGCCGGGCCGCCGAGGACGCGGAGCGCTCGGCCGAGGACCGCGCCGTGTTCGAGGAGGTCGTTCGCGGCCTCGAGGACGAGTCCCTCATCCCGGCCCAGCGCCTGGCCTCCGCCGAGTCGGCGGAGGTGTCCGCCGTCCTCCACGCCCGCCCCGTGCGGGAGCACCTCACGAGCTCCGAGCTCTACCCGCTGGACGTGCAGCGCGAGCTCGCCGGCCGCGGCGCCTGGTACGAGTTCTTCCCCCGCTCCGAGGGCGCCCGCTTCGACGAGGCCTCCGGCACGTGGTCCTCCGGCACCTTCGGGACGGCGGCCGACCGGCTCCCGGCGGTCGCCCGGATGGGCTTCCAGGTGGTCTACCTGCCGCCGATCCACCCGATCGGCACCACGCACCGCAAGGGTCCGAACAACACGCTGACGGCCGGGCCGCAGGACCCGGGCTCGCCGTGGGCGATCGGTGGGCCCGAGGGCGGACACGACGCCGTGCACCCGGACCTGGGCACCGTCGAGGACTTCGAGGCGTTCGTGGCCGCGGCCGCGGACGAGGGCCTCGAAGTGGCCCTGGACCTGGCCCTGCAGTGCTCCCCGGACCACCCGTGGGTCACCGCACACCCGGAGTGGTTCACCACCCGCGTGGACGGCACCATCGCGTATGCGGAGAACCCGCCGAAGAAGTACCAGGACATCTACCCGCTGAACTTCGACAACGACCCGGACGGCCTCGCCCAGGCGGTGCTGGACGTGGTGCGGGGCTGGGTGGCCCGCGGCGTGCACATCTTCCGCGTGGACAACCCGCACACCAAGCCCCTGTGGTTCTGGGAGTGGCTGATCGCGAAGGTCCGCGCCGAGGAGCCGCGCGTCGTGTTCCTCGCCGAGGCCTTCACCCGTCCCGCGATGATGCACGCCCTGGGCAAGGTCGGGTTCCAGCAGTCCTACGGGTACTTCACCTGGCGGAACACGGCCGAGGAGCTTGCGGAGTACCTCCAGGAGATCTCGCACGAGACGCCGGCGTTCTATCGCCCCAACCTCTTCGTCAACACGCCGGACATCCTCACGGAGTACCTGCAGCACGGCGGCCCGGGCGCGTTCCGGATCCGCGCCGTCGTCGCCGCCACGGCCAGCCCGCTGTGGGGCGTCTACGCCGGGTTCGAGCTGTTCGAGCACGTGGCCCGGCCGGGCGCGGAGGAGTACATCGACAACGAGAAGTACGAGTACCGCCCCCGGGACTGGGAGGGCGCGGAGGCCGCGGGTGCCTCGCTCGCCCCGTACCTCACCCGGCTCAATGAGATCCGCGCGGCGCACCCGGCGCTGGGCGACCTGCAGAACCTGACCCTGCACGCCTCGACGCACCCTGACCTGCTCGTGTTCTCGAAGACGCGCTCGGCCCGGCCCGAGGGTGCGCACCGGGACGCCGAGGCGGTCACCGACGCCGGTCCCGCGGAGGACACCCTGATCGTCGTCGTCACCACGAACCCGCACGACGTCGTCGAGGCGACCCTGGACCTGGACCTCGAGGCGCTGCGTCTGCGCCCCGAGGACCGCGACGCGTCCGGGGCCGTCGAGGTGGAGGACCTGCTCACCGGCCAGCGCTGGCGGTGGGGCCGCACCCCGTACGTCCGCCTGGACCCGAACGTCGAGCCCGCCCATGTCCTGCGGGTCGTCCGGAACGGCTGAGCCGCTCCCGACGCCCGCCGTCCCCAGAACAGGAATCGCCATGACCCCGTCCGCCGCCCCCCGTCCCGCCGTCGCCCCGCTCGCCGTGGACCCGGAGGTGCTGGCCGCCGTCGCGCAGGGCCGGCACCACGATCCGCACACCGTGCTGGGCGCCCACCCGCATCCCGACGGCGCGGCGGTCACCTACCGCGTGCTGCGCCCGCTGGCGCGCACGGTCACGGTGGTCCGCGCCGGCGACGGGCAACGGGTGGAGCTGACGCACGAGCACGACGGCGTGTTCGCGGGCGTGGCCCCGACGCCCCGCGTGGCCGGGGCCGCCGCGGGCGACTACCGCGTCGAGGTGGCATACGAGACCGAGGACGGCACGACCGGCCCCGTCCAGGAGCAGGACGACGCGTACCGGCACCTGCCCACGCTCGGCGAGCTGGACCTGCACCTGATCGGGGAGGGCCGGCACGAACGGCTGTGGGAGGTGCTCGGCGCCCGCGTGGTCCGCACCTCCGCGGGCGAGGCCGTCGGCACGGCCTTCGCGGTCTGGGCGCCGAACGCGCGGGCCGTGCGCGTGGTGGGCGACCACAACGGCTGGGACGGCCGGACCCATGCCATGCGGTCCCTCGGCTCCTCCGGCGTGTGGGAGCTGCTGGTGCCTGGCGTCGGTCACGGCGACCGCTACAAGTTCGAGATCCTCGGCCGGGACGGGCTCTGGCGGCAGAAGGCGGACCCGATGGCCCGCTGGACGGAGGTCCCGCCGGCCACGGCCTCGCGTGTGCTCGAGTCCGACTACGCCTTCGGGGACCGCACCTGGATGGAGCGCCGCCGTCTCACGGACCCGCACGAGCGCCCGCTGAGCGTCTACGAGGTGCACCTGGGCTCGTGGCGGCCCGGGCTCGACTACCGCGAGCTGGCCGAGCAGCTCGTGGAGTACGTGCAGTGGCTCGGGTTCACGCACGTGGAGTTCCTGCCGGTCGCGGAGCATCCGTTCGGCGGGTCCTGGGGCTACCAGGTGACCGGCTACTACGCCCCCACCTCCCGGTTCGGCTCCCCGGACGAGTTCAAGCACCTGGTGGACGCGCTCCACCGGGCGGGGATCGGCGTCATCGTGGACTGGGTGCCGGCGCACTTCCCGAAGGACGAGTGGGCGCTCGCGCGCTTCGACGGGACCGCCCTGTACGAGCACCCGGACCCGCGGCGGGGCGAACATCCCGACTGGGGCACCCTCGTGTTCGACTTCGGCCGCACCGAGGTCCGCAACTTCCTCGTGGCCAACGCGCTCTACTGGCTCGGCGAGTTCCACATCGACGGGCTGCGCGTGGACGCCGTCGCCTCGATGCTCTACCTGGACTACTCGCGCGAGGACGGGCAGTGGGAGCCCAACGTGCACGGCGGCAACCACAACCTCGAGGCCATCGACTTCCTGCGCGAGGTCAACGCGACCGTGTACCGCCTGCACCCCGGCGTCCACATGATCGCGGAGGAGTCCACGGCCTTCTCCGGGGTGAGCGCTCCCGTGGACGCGGGCGGTCTCGGCTTCGGCAAGAAGTGGAACATGGGCTGGATGCACGACACCCTGGCCTACCTGTCCCAGGACCCGGTCAACCGCCGGTGGCACCACGAGCAGTGGACGCTCTCCATGGTGTACGCCTACTCGGAGAACTACGTGCTGCCGCTGTCCCACGATGAGGTCGTCCACGGCAAGGGCTCCCTGCTGGGCCGCATCCCGGGCGACCGACGGCAGCAGCTGGCGACCCTGCGCGCCTACTACGGGTACATGTGGGCGCACCCCGGCAAGCAGCTGCTGTTCATGGGCGGGGAGTACGCGCAGCCGAGCGAGTGGTCCGAGGGCGAGGGCCTGGACTGGCCCGTCTCGTGGGATGAGGCGCACCGCGGGGTCCAGCTGACGATCCGGGAGCTCAACGCGCTCTACCGCAGCAAGCCGGCGCTGTGGTCGCTGGACCACAGCCCGGAGGGATTCTCGTGGGTGGACGGCGGCGACGCCGACGGCAACACGCTCGTGTTCCTCCGCATGCCCGCGGCGCAGGTGGTGCCGGAGACACGGATCGACGACGACGGCGCCGCGGTCCCGGCCGCTGAACCGGGCGGCGCCCCGCTGCTGTGCATCACCAACCTCTCGGGGTCGCCGCGTCAGGGGCTGCGCGTGGGGGTGCCGTCCGCGGGGGAGTGGACGGTGGTGCTGGACACCGATGCGACCGACTTCCACGGTGACGGCTGGCGGGAGCAGACCGGCCAGTCCGAGGTGATCGCGGCACACGAGGGCCAGTGGCAGGGCCAGCCGGCCCACGTCACGGTGAACGTGCCGGCGCTGACCACCCTGTGGCTCCAGCCGACCCTGGACACGACGGCCACGCCCTGAGGAGTGGTGCACGTCACGGCCGGGGGTGACGGCGCTGGAGCGTCGAACGGGGCGGGCCAGGCCGAAGGAATCCGCGAGAACAGGCGGAAACCGGCCGCCCACCCTTGACCGCACGCCGGGTGCCGCCCCTGATTTTGTGTTCGGTGGGATTCGTGTGTAGAGTTCCATCTCGTGCTCAA
>NZ_KV825083.1:0-5811 GCF_001816085.1 Micrococcus sp. HMSC31B01 | reverse complement strand
GGGCACGGGCGAGGCCACGGGCCTGCCGGCGGCGAGCGCCGACGCCGTGGTGGCGGCCCAGGCATGGCACTGGATGGACCCGGCCGCGGCGAGCGCGGAGGCCGCACGGGTGCTGCGCCCGGGTGGGCGCCTGGCCGCGGTGTGGAACCAGCTCGACACGGCGGTGCCGTGGGTGCACCGTCTCACCCGGATCATGCACGCCGGGGACGTGCACGCCGCCCGGCCGGAGCAGCGCCGGTTCGGCGCCCCGTTCGGGGCGGAGGAGCACGCGCGCTGGGCGTGGACGCAGCCCATGACCGCGGCGGGGCTGCACGGACTCATGGCCTCGCGCTCGTACTGGCTGCGCGCGGACGAGCGGATCCGGTCCCGGATGACGGCCAACCTCGACTGGTACCTGCACGAGCACCTGGGCCATGCGGCGGACGCGGTCCTGCAGGTGCCCTACGTGACGGTGGCCTGGTGGGCGGCGCCGGTCAGGGGCGGGCGCCCACGGTGACCGGGACCGTCCGGGCGATCCCGGCCCGCCGCGCCTGCCAGAGCAGCAGCGCCGTGGCCACCGCGACCACCGCCACCGAGAGCAGCGTGGCCGCCGGGGAGCCGGCGGTCTCCGCGCCCACGTAGCTGTCCTCGACGGTGCCCACGAGCGTGCCGACGGCGATGATCACCACGTTGTTGACCACGTGGAGGGCGACGGCGGCCTCGAGCCCGCCCGTGCGCCACGTGAGCAGGACGGCGGCGACGGCGAACGCGGCGAGGTCCAGCAGGATCCACGGGTCGAGCGAGCCGTGGGCGAGCGAGAAGGTCGCCGCCGAGAGCACCGCGGTGACCGCGGCGGCCACGACCGGCCGGCGGATCCACGTGCCGACGGCCAGCAGCAGCCACCCGCGGAACAGGTACTCCTCGCCCGCGGCCTGGAACGGGGTGAGCACGAACGCCATGACGAGCAGCCAGACCCAGTCCTGCGCGCGCGGGGCCGTGGGGGCGCCGTCGAGGGCCCACGCGCCCAGCACGTAGGCGAGGAACAGCGGCGTCAGCACGACGACGCAGCGCGCCAGCCAGCGCCAGCGCACGCGGCCCTCGACCGAGTGGACGAAGCGGGCGGCGACGGGGTGGCCCAGCGCCACGGCCAGCAGCGCGACCCCGATCAGCGCGGCGAGCAGGAGGTTGTTCAGCAGCACCATGGGCGCGGAGTACAGGTCGAGGTCGGTCACGTCCGTCGGGTCGGCCGCGCCGAGCAGCGCGGGCCCGGACGTGGCGATCAGGGCGAGAGCGCCCAGCACGCCCCCGAGCACGAGGAGGCCCACCAGGCCGGCCAGCACGAGGCCGAAGGACGCGAGCGGGTTCCACCATCGGGCCCGCGGCGTGCGCAGCAGCGCGGGGTAGCCGTGGCCGATCAGCGGCAGATCCAGGGGCGGCGCGGGCGGCCGGAGGGGGAACGACGACGGGGCCGGGGAGTGGGGGACCGGTGGGGTGCTCACCGGGCCAGGGTAGGCGATGCGGTAGACTCGACCCTCGGCCTCCCTGCAGTCCGCGGTGGGGTGGGCCCCGCGTCGTCCGCCCCGGCGGGGCGCGGCCCGTGTTCGCGGTACCGAAGTGAAGGAGGCCCACCATGGCCCTGGATCCCGCTGTCAAGCAGCAGATCATCAAGGAGTACGCCACCCACGAGGGCGACACCGGTTCCCCCGAGGTGCAGATCGCGGTCCTGTCCCGCCGCATCAAGGACCTGACCGAGCACCTCAAGGAGCACAAGCACGACCACCACACCCGTCGCGGCCTGATGGCCCTGGTCGGTCGCCGTCGTCGCATGCTCGGCTACCTGCAGAAGGTCGACATCGAGCGCTACCGCGCGCTGATCGAGCGCCTCGGCCTGCGCAAGTGACCTGAGGAGGCGGCGCCGGAGCCCGCGGGAGACCCGCGAGCGCCGGCGCCGCCTTTCGTCTGCCCCCGGACGCACGTAGTGTGTACCGGGGGAGAGATCGCCGTAGCCTGCGGCACTCCGGCGCGCCATGGCGCGCATCCCCGCATCATCGACACACCCGACGGCTCCGCGCCCATCGCTCGCGGTCCTCGACAGTGGCTCCCGGACCCCGCCGCACGGCGGGATGCCGAGGGCCTCGATCGAAGACCAGGGGGACAGGGACGCCTGCGGCGCCGTCCACCTGAAAGGAGGCCCTCATGGAGGGTCCTGAGATCACCTTCGCCGAGGCCGTCATCGACAACGGCTCGTACGGCAAGCGCACCGTCCGCTTCGAGACCGGGCGCCTCGCCCAGCAGGCCGCCGGCGCCGCCATGGTCTACATCGACGAGGAGACGTCGATGCTGTCCGCCACCACCGTCGGCAAGTCGCCCCGCGAGGGCTTCGACTTCTTCCCGCTGACCGTGGACGTCGAGGAGCGCATGTACGCCGCGGGCCGCATCCCCGGCTCGTTCTTCCGCCGCGAGGGCCGCCCGTCCACGGACGCGATCCTCACCTGCCGCCTGATCGACCGCCCGCTGCGCCCGGCGTTCGTCAAGGGCATCCGCAACGAGGTCCAGGTCGTCGTGACCGTCACCTCGATCGCCCCGGACGAGATCTACGACACGGTGGCCATCAACGCCGCCTCCCTGTCCACGCAGCTGTCCGGCCTGCCGTTCTCCGGTCCCATCGGCGGCGTGCGCATGGCCCTCATGGACGACGGCTCCGGCACGCGCCAGTGGGTCGCGTTCCCGAAGCACTCCCAGCTCGAGGGCGCCGTGTTCAACATGGCCGTGGCCGGCCGTGTGGTGGGCGACGACGTCGCCATCATGATGGTCGAGGCCGAGGCGACCCCGGACTCCTGGACCCTGGTCAAGGAGCGCGGCGCGCAGGCGCCCACCGAGGAGATCGTGGCCGAGGGCCTCGAGGCCGCCAAGCCCTTCATCCGCGCCCTGTGCGAGGCCCAGGCCGACCTGGTCAAGCGCGCCGGCAAGGACCCGGTGGACGTTCCCGTGTTCCAGGACTACCAGGACGACGCCTACGCCGCCGTCGAGAAGCTCGCCACGGACCGCCTGACCGAGATCTTCTCCATCGGCGACAAGCAGGAGCGCGAGTCGGCCTCGGACGCCTACCTGCTCGAGGTGCTCGAGGAGCTCGCCGGCGAGGGCAAGGACTTCGCCGAGCGCAAGGGCGAGATCGCCAAGGCCTACGGCTCCCTCACCAAGCAGATCGTGCGCCGCCGCATCCTCACCGACCAGGTGCGCATCGACGGCCGCGGCCTGACGGACATCCGCAAGCTGACCGCGGAGGTGGAGGTCCTGCCCCGCGTGCACGGCTCCGCCATCTTCGAGCGCGGCGAGACCCAGATCATGGGCGTCACCACGCTGAACATGCTCAAGATGGAGCAGCAGATCGACTCGTTGGCGCCGGAGACGGCCAAGCGGTACATGCACCACTACAACTTCCCGCCGTACTCCACCGGCGAGACCGGCCGCGTGGGCTCCCCGAAGCGCCGCGAGATCGGCCACGGCGCCCTCGCCGAGCGCGCCCTCGTGCCCGTGCTGCCGGCCCGCGAGGAGTTCCCCTACGCGATCCGCCAGGTCTCCGAGGCCCTCGGCTCCAACGGCTCGACGTCGATGGGCTCCGTCTGCGCCTCCACCCTGTCCCTGCTGAACGCGGGCGTGCCGCTGCGTGCGCCCGTGGCCGGCATCGCCATGGGCCTGGTCTCCGCCGAGGTGGACGGCCAGACCCAGTACGCGGCCCTGACCGACATCCTCGGCGCCGAGGACGCGTTCGGCGACATGGACTTCAAGGTGGCCGGCACCGCGGAGTTCGTCACCGCGATCCAGCTGGACACCAAGCTGGACGGCATCCCGGCCTCCGTGCTGGCCGCCGCCCTGACGCAGGCCCGCGAGGCGCGCCTGCACATCCTGTCCGTGCTGAACGCCGCCATCGACGCCCCGGACGAGATGGCCCCCACCGCCCCGCGGATCATCTCCGTGCGCATCCCGGTGGACAAGATCGGCGCGGTCATCGGCCCCAAGGGCGCCATGATCAACCAGATCCAGGACGACACGGGCGCGGACATCACCATCGAGGACGACGGCACCGTGCTGATCGGCGCCACCGACGGCGCCTCGGCCGAGGCCGCGCGCTCCGCGGTGAACGCGATCGCCAACCCGCAGGTCCCCGAGGTCGGTGAGCGCTACCTCGGCACCGTGGTGAAGCTGACCACGTTCGGCGGGTTCGTCTCGCTCACCCCGGGCAAGGACGGCCTGTTGCACATCTCCGAGCTGCGAAAGCTCAACGAGGGCAAGCGCGTGGACGACGTCGAGGACGTGCTCGGCGTGGGCCAGAAGGTCCAGGTCGAGATCACCAAGATCGACGACCGCGGCAAGCTGTCCCTCTCCCCGGTGGTGGCGGAGTCCGACGCCCTGGCCGAGACCGCGGACGCGATCGAGTCCTCGCAGATCGAGGCCTGATCCGCCCCGCCCGGCCCGGTGACCACGACGGCGCCGCACCCTCCCCGCGAGTGGTGCGGCGCCGTCGTCGCGCATGGGCGAGAATGGCCGTCATGAGTGTTCACCGTGAGATCCCCCTGGACTTCGACGGCGTGCTGGCGGACGAGGGCAACGGTTCCGTGGTGCGCCGCTCCGTGCTGCCCGGCGGCGGCCGCGTGCTCACCGAGGCCATGCCGGACCAGCGCTCGGTGACCATCGGCTACTGGGTGGCCGTCGGGTCCCGTGACGAGTCGCCCGAGGGCTACGGCGCCACGCACTTCCTCGAGCACCTGCTCTTCAAGGGCACTCCCACGCGCACCGCGATGGACATCGCGGCCGCCTTCGACCGCGTGGGCGGGGAGTCCAACGCCGGCACGGCCAAGGAGTCCACCGTCTACCACGCCCGCGTGCTGGACGAGGACCTGCCGATGGCCGTGGAGGTCCTCACGGACATGCTCACCTCCTCCCTGATCGACCCGGACGAGCTCGAGACCGAGCGCGGCGTGATCCTCGAGGAGCTCGCCATGGACGCGGACGACCCCGTGGACGTGGCCCACGAGAAGCTCGCCGAGGTCATGCTGGACGGCCACCCCCTCGGCCGGCCGATCGGCGGCACGCCCGAGACGATCCGGGCCGTCACCCGCGACCATGTGGTGGGGCACTACACGCACTGGTACCGCCCGGACGAGCTCGTCGTCACCGCCGCCGGCCACCTCGACCACGACGAGGTCTGCCGCCTCGTCCTCGCCGCCCTGCGCGCCTCGGGCTGGGAGCTCACCCAGGGGGCCCTGCCCGCCCCGCGTCGTGCCGTGGACACCGCCGGGGCCGCGGCCTCGCGGGTGCGGACCGGCACGCACACCGTCACCAAGGCGGTCGAGCAGGCCAACGTCCTCGTCGGCGGCCGCTCGCTGTCCACCACGGACCCGGACCGCTTCGCCCTGGGCGTCATGCAGTCCGTCCTGGGCGGGGGCATGTCCTCGCGGCTGTTCCAGGAGATCCGCGAGCGCCGCGGCCTGGCCTACAACACCTACTCGTTCTCCGCCGGGTACTCCGACGCCGGCTACTGGGGCCTGTACGCGGGCTGCCAGCCGGACCGGGTGGACGAGGTGGCCGCGCTGATGGAGGCCGAGCTGGACCGGATGGCCGAGGCCGACGTCACCGGGGAGGAGCTCGCGCGCGCCCACGGGCAGATCTGCGGCGGCACCGTGCTGGGCATGGAGTCCACGGGCGCCCGCATGTCCCGGCTGGGACGGGCCGAGCTGGTCACGGGGGAGTACGTGGACCTGGCGGCCTCCCTCGCCCGGGTCCGCGAGGTCGACGCCGGCCAGGTCCGGGCCGTGGCCGCGCGCCTGGCCG
>NZ_KV825082.1:0-4939 GCF_001816085.1 Micrococcus sp. HMSC31B01 | reverse complement strand
GGCACCGGTCCGGTGACGGGCACGGGCTCGGGCAGCGGCAGGGCGGTCCCGCGTGCGGCGAGCACGTGGAACGCGATCAGCACCGCGGCGTAGAGGGCGAAGGCGACGACGAGCACCTGCGCCGGCACCAGCAGCAGGGCCACCCCGACGGCGACCGCGGCCGCCAGCACGAGGGGCAGCTGGGCCCGCGTGCGGGCGGCGTCCATGGCGAGCACGATGAAGAGGGCGACGAGCGCGAACTCCAGGCCCTCCACCGGTCCGGGCAGCAGCCAGGCCACGGCCACCCCGGCGAGGCCCCCGAGCACCCAGTACGCATGCAGCGCGATCTGCATGGCGACCAGTCGGGGGCCGGTCCAGCCGCGGGGCTGGGCGGCGGCGATGGCGTAGGCCTCGTCGATCAGGGCGCCCATCGAGTAGATCCGCGCGAAGCGCCCCCGGACCACGCGCAGCGGGAAGCTGAACGCATAGAACACGTGGCGGAAGTTCACCAGGAACACCGTCACGGCGATCGTGAGCAGCGGGGTGCCCGCCACCACCAGCGAGACGAGCAGCAGCTCGACGGACCCGGCGAACACGACCACGGAGAACAGGGGTGCGACCCACGCGGGCAGCCCGGCCTGGACCACGAGCATCCCGAAGGCCATGCCCAGAGGGAACAGGCCGAGGCCGGCGCCCAACGTCACGGCGACGCCGGAGCGCACCTCGGCCCACCGCGAGGGCGGAGCGGAGGCGCGCGAGGACGCTGACGAGGAGCCCATGATGGTGAGCATGCTCTCATAGGCGCCTGACGGGCGGTCGGCATGACGGAGCCGCGGCGTCACGCCGTGTCATGGCCCCGCGATCGGTGCACCCGGAGGGACTCGAACCCCCGACCCTCTCGGTGTAAACGAGATGCTCTGACCGACTGAGCTACGGGTGCCGGTGTCCGTCCAGGCTACCGGTCCGCGAGCAGGTCGCGCGTCGCCGCCTCGTGCTCGCTCCGGGTGCGTGCCTGTCCCGGGGCGGCGACCACGCGCGCGGCCTCGACCCCGTCCGCGTCGAGCAGCACGGAGACGCGGCGGGGCCGCCCGGTCTCCACGTCGAAGACGTCGAGGGCACGGCAGGCCGCGCCGTGGGGCCAGAAATCGGAGAGCAGGGTGAGCGGCTCCGGCAGTGCCAGCTCCTCGCGGACGCGGCGCAGCACGGGGGCGGCATCACACGAGACCACGCGGACAGCCACATCGTCGACCGCCACGTCCTCGGCGAGCGCCCCGATCCAGCCGAGCTCGTCCGTGCACACCGGCGTGAACGCCCCGGGCAGGAAGACGAGCCACGTGCCCCGCGGCCCGGCGGCGTCCTGGGGCCCGCGCGTCGGCGGCCACGGCCACGTCTGGCCGTGGTCGTCGCGCAGCGCGGGGACGACGTCGGCGCCCCGCGTCCCGCCGGACGGGGGCTCAGCCACCGCGCTTCTGGACGAGCTTCTGAGCGGCCCAGTCCTCGGAGGCGCCGGCCCCGGTGGTGGCGTGCAGGCCCGCGGTGGAGGCGGCCTCGGCGACGTCCGCCGGGCTGACGTGGCCGGCGCGACCCTTGCGGGGGGTCATGATCCAGACGGGGCCGGCATCGAGGGAGCGCTGGGCGTCCACGAGGGCGTCCGCGAGATCCATAACGTCGCCGTCGTCCGCGCGCCACCAGAAGAGGACGGCGTCCGCCGGCTCCTGATCCTCCTCGGTCAGCAGCTCCTCGCCGAGCGCGTCCTCGAGCGCGTCACGGAAGGTGACGTCGACGTCGTCGTCGTACCCCCACTCCTGCACCAGGTCGCCCCTCGAGAGGGCGAGCTCCGCCAGCAGGGCGCTGTCCGTCGAGGTCGGCGTCGACCCAGCCTGCATAGTGTCCGGTCCTCCTTGATGGTGGCGGGCACTGCGGCCCGCGCCGTCGAGCGGGTGATGATGACCACCATACGCCGTGGACGCCGCCGTTCCGGGGCCTCCGGCCGGGCGGACGCGGCGGCTCCGGTCTACTCTGGGGAGGAACAGACGCACTCTCCGGGCGACGCGCCCGGCTCGGCGTCGCGGGCCCGGACCGGATCGTCTGCCCGCAGCCCACCGCGGAGCACCCCTCCGCACGAGAACCAGGAGGCACCGTGAGCGCAGCCGAAGAGAGCTCGCAGATCCGCAGCGGTCTGACCGACCAGCTCCCGGACAAGGATCCCCAGGAGACGTCGGAGTGGATCGAGTCCCTCGACGGACTCATCGAGGAGCGCGGCACGGAGCGGGCGCAGTACATCATGCGCTCCCTCATGCAGCGCGCGAGCGCCCAGTCCGTCGCCCTGCCCTACGTGACCACCACGGACTACGTGAACACGATCCCGGCGGACCAGGAGCCGGAGTACCCGGGCGACGAGGAGCTCGAGCGCCGCTACCGCAACTACCTGCGGTGGAACGCCATGGCCCTCGTGCAGCGCGCCCAGCGCGACGGCGTCGGCGTCGGCGGTCACATCTCCTCCTACGCAGGCCAGGCGACCCTCTACGAGGTGGGCCTGAACCACTTCTTCCGCGGCCAGGACCACCCGGGCGGCGGCGACCACATCTTCTTCCAGGGCCACTCCTCGCCGGGCAACTACGCCCGAGCCTTCCTCGAGGGCCGCCTGACCGAGGAGGACCTCGACGGCTTCCGCCAGGAGAAGTCCCGCCAGGGCCACGGCCTGCCCTCCTACCCGCACCCGCGGATGATGCCGCACTTCTGGCAGTACCCCACCGTGTCCATGGGCCTGGGGCCGATGAACGCCATCTTCCAGGCGCAGACCAACCGGTACCTGCACAACAACGGCATCAAGGACACCTCCGACCAGCACGTGTGGGCCTTCCTCGGCGACGGCGAGATGGACGAACCGGAGTCGCGCGGCCAGCTGCACATCGCGGCCAACGACAAGCTCGACAACCTCACCTTCGTCATCAACTGCAACCTGCAGCGTCTCGACGGGCCGGTGCGCGGCAACGGCAAGATCGTCCAGGAGCTGGAGTCCTACTTCCGGGGCGCCGGCTGGAACGTCATCAAGGTCCTGTGGGGCCGCGAGTGGGATCCGCTGCTCGAGGCCGACGACGAGGGCGAGCTCGTGCGCATCATGAACGAGACGCTCGACGGCGACTACCAGACCTACAAGGCCGAGTCCGGCGGCTTCGTGCGCGACCACTTCTTCGGCCGGTCCTCCGTCACCAAGGAGATGGTGGCGGACATGACCGACGACGAGATCTGGGGCCTCAAGCGTGGCGGCCACGACTACAAGAAGGTGTACGCCGCCTACAAGGCCGCCATGGAGCACAAGGGCCAGCCCACCGTGATCCTGGCCCACACCATCAAGGGCTACGGCCTGGGCAAGTCCTTCGAGGGTCGCAACGCCACGCACCAGATGAAGAAGCTGACGGTGGACGACCTCAAGGTGTTCCGGGACCGCCACCGCATCCCGATCTCGGACGAGCAGATCGAGAAGGACCCGTACGACATCCCGTACTACCACCCGGGCGCCGACGCTCCGGAGATCACGTACATGATGGAGCGGCGCAAGGAGCTGGGCGGCTTCGTGCCGGAGCGGCGCAGCGACTACCACGCGATCCCGCTGCCTCCGGAGTCCGCGTACAAGCAGGCTCGCAAGGGATCGGGCAAGCAGCAGGCCGCCACGACCATGGCGTTCGTGCGCCTGCTCAAGGACCTGATGCGGGACAAGAACATGGGACCGCGCTTCGTGCCGATCATCCCGGACGAGGCCCGCACCTTCGGCATGGACTCGTTCTTCCCGACCGCGAAGATCTACAACCCCAAGGGCCAGAACTACCTGTCCGTGGACCGGGATCTGTTCCTGTCCTACAAGGAGTCCCCGCAGGGGAAGATCTACCACGTCGGCATCAACGAGGACGGCGCCACCGCGGCATTCAACGCGGTGGGCACGGCGTACTCCACGCACGGCGAGCCGATGATCCCGGTCTACATCTTCTACTCGATGTTCGGCTTCCAGCGGACCGCGGACAACATCTGGGCCGGAGCCGACCAGCTTGCGCGCGGCTTCATGATCGGCGCCACCGCCGGGCGCACCACCCTCGCCGGCGAGGGCACCCAGCACATGGACGGTCACTCCCCCGTCCTGGCGTCCACGAATCCGGCCGTGAAGCACTACGACCCGGCGTACTCGTACGAGATCGCCCACATCGTGCGCCAGGGCCTGGAGGACATGTACGGCGACCACGACCGCGGGGACGACGTCCGCAACGTCATCTACTACCTCACGGTGTACAACGAGCCGATCACCCACATCGAGGAGCCCGAGGGCCTCGACGTGGAGGGCCTGCTCAAGGGCATCTACCGCCTCTCCGAGGGCCAGGGCGACGGCCCGAAGGTCCAGCTCCTGGGCTCCGGCGTCTCCGTGCCGTGGGCGCTCGACGCCCAGCGGATCCTCTCCGAGGAGTGGGGCGTGAACGCCTCCGTGTGGTCGGTGACCTCCTACAACGAGCTGTACCGCGACGCCGTCGCGGCGGAGAAGGACGCCCTGAAGGAGCCGTCCGCCACTGCGCGCGTGCCCTACGTAACGCAGGCGCTGCAGGGGGCCGAGGGCCCGATCGTGGCCACCTCGGACTACTCCACCTCGTGGACGAACCAGATCCGCCCGTTCGTGCCGAACCGCTTCTCTGCGCTCGGCGCCGACGAGTTCGGCTTCGCGGACACCCGCGCCGCCGCCCGTCGGTACTTCCTCATCGACACCCACTCGATGGTGGTCCGCGCGCTGCAGCTCCTCGAGGAGGAGGGCGAGGTCGAGCGGGGCACGGCCGCGAAGGCGCACGAGAAGTACCGCCTGGACGACGTCAACGCCGGCACCACCGGCATCGCGGGCGGCGACGCCTGACCCGCACGCCGCGGGGAGGCTGACGCCCTCCCGTCCCGACGCCGGCCGCCCGCCTCCGCCACGGAGGCG
>NZ_KV825081.1:0-4185 GCF_001816085.1 Micrococcus sp. HMSC31B01 | reverse complement strand
CGTCGGGGCGGTGCCGCGGGGACGGCCCCGGGACGGGGCGGGCAGGTCCCGCCAGGCGGCGTGCACGGCGTCCACGGTGGCCTGGAGCAGCGGCAGGGCGAGGTGGCTGACGGCGTCCTCCCCGCCCGTGAGGTCCAGGACCCCGACGAGCCGCCCGGTGGCCGGGTCCGTGAGCGGGACGGCCGAACAGCTCCACGGGTGCACGCGCGGGCTCAGGTGCTCGCCGCGGCTGACCTGCGTGGGGGCGCCGGTCGCGAGGACGATGCCGGGGGCGGAGGTGCCCATGGACGCCTCGGACCAGTCGGCGCCCGCCACGAAGCCCATGGTCTCGGCGTGGCGCACCGCGGTCCGGTCGCCCTCGACCCACAGCAGGTGGCCGCGCGCGTTGCCGATCGCGGCGAGCATCCCGGCCTCGGCCGCGGGGTGGATGAGCATGCGGCGGACCACCGGCAGGGCCACGGCGAGGCGCTGGTCTCGGCGGGCGGCGGCGAGGTCGTCGTCGGAGAGGGTGGCCGGGTCGGTCTGGCCGGGTACCGCGGGGGTGAGGGCGCCGAGGGAGCGCAGCCAGGACTCACGGACCTCTCGCCGCAGCCCCTGCAGGGCGGCGCGCAGGCCCTGGTCTGCGCCGGCCGGAGCGGTGGGCGACGACGGCGCGAGCGACAGGCGGACCGCGGCGAGGGACTCGTGGGCCCGGTCCACGGCGCGTCGGTAGGCGCCGGTGGCGAGGGTCGAGCTCATCCCGAGCCTGCCATCAACCGCGAGCGGATCAGGAACCGCTTGCCCTCGGGGGCCTCGACGGAGAAGCCGGAGCCGCGCCCGTCCACCACGTCCAGGGTGAGGTGGGTGTGCTTCCAGTATTCGAACTGGGCGGCGGACATCCAGAACGGGATCTCCACGGCGGCCTGGTCCCCCTCGGCCGGCAGCGCGAAGGTGCCCAGCAGGACGTCGGCGGCGCCGGTCGTGAAGTCGCCGGCGGGATAGCACATGGGCGCGGACCCGTCGCAGCAGCCGCCGGACTGGTGGAACATGAGCGGGCCATGGATCGGGAGGAGTCGGCGGATCAGCTCGAGCGCCGCGGACGTCATGGCGACGCGGGACAGGGTCTCGCCCGGCATCTCGGGGCGAGCCTCGAGCGCGGGCGCATGCTCCGCCGACGAGGACGGCACGGTCATCGCGACCTCCTGGGGATGGGCGATCGTCGGTCCCCACACCCTAGCCCCGAACGTGATCCACGTCACCCCGGTCGGCGTGATGGGGGCGCGGCAGCCCGGAGGGTGCACCGAGGGATGTGCCGCGAGCCAGACGTTTCAGCCGCAATCAGGGGCTGATCACGACCGAAACGTCTGGCTCACGGCGCGGGGGTGGGGAAAGCACGAGGGCGGGGGCGGCGGGTGGCTCACGCGGCCGCGCCCGGAGTCCACCCCCCCCTACACTCGGCACATGCTCCCGGACCCCAGCCCCACCGTCACCGTGGACGGCCTCCTGCTGCGCCCGCTGCGCGCCGCGGACGAGATCGCGGCGCGCGAGGCGGACGCCGAGCTGCATCGGGAGGGGTTCGACTTCCTGATGGCCGGCACCCGCTCCTTCCCCGCGGTCCGCCGCGCGTTCGCCGCCGAGGCGCGCGGCGACGTCGAGCCCGGCCGCGCGCCCGCCTCCTTCTACGTGGGCGTGGACGAGAACGGTGAGCTGGTGGGCCGGGTGTCCGTGCGGTGGGAGCTGAACGAGGCGCTGCGGCACGTCAACGGACACGTGGGCTATGCGGTGCGCCCCGCGTTCCGGCGGCGGGGCCACGCCGCGCGGCTGCTGCGCGGCGCCCTGACGCTGCTGGCCGCACGCGGGGTGCCCGCCGCCCTGCTCACGTGCGACGAGACGAACACCGCCTCCGTGGCCACGATCCGTGCGTGCGGGGGCGTGCTGCGGGACCGGGTCGAGGCGGACCTCGACGGTGCGCCCTTCCCCGTGCCCCAGCTGCGCTTCGACGTCCCCACGACGGCGGCCTGACCGGAGGGACGGCGGGGACCGCGCCGCCGGCCTCAGTAGGCCTTGACGCGCTGCTCCACGATCAGGTGGATGAGCGCGAACCGGCCCTCCTCCTGGACCGCCTTGAGCGCCGCGTCCACGGCCGCCGGCACGTCCGCGTCCCGCTCCACGCGCACCCCGAAGCCGCCGAACGCCTGGGCCATGGCGGCGAAGTCGGGGTTCTTCAGCTGGGTGCCGGAGACGCGCCCGGGGTACTGGCGCTCCTGGTGGGTGCGGATGGTGCCGTACTCCTGGTTGTCCATGACGATCACGAGGGGCGTGGCGCCGTACTGCGCGGCGGTCGCCAGCTCCTGGCCGTTCATGAGGAACTCGCCGTCGCCGGCGATGGTCACCACGGTGCGGTCCGGGAAGTTCAGGGACGCGGCCACGGCACCCGGCACCGAGTAGCCCATGGAGCCGTTGCGGGCCGAGATCATGGAGCGATAGCCCTCGGTCGGGAAGTACCGGTGCGCCCAGTTGGTGTGCTCGCCCGCGCCGAGGGAGATCATCGAGTCCTTCGGCAGCTTCGGCACCAGGTTGGCCATGAGCGTGGCCATCTTCGCCTGGCCCTCGGACGGCTCGGCCGGGGGCAGGGCCGCGAACTTCTCCTGCTCGCCGCGCATGCGGGAGGTCCACTCCTCCCACTCCGGCTTGACCTCGAGCTCCATGCGGACGAGGTCGCGGATGAACCCGTCCGGCTTGGCCACGATCTGGTGGGACACGGGGCCGGAGCGGCCGCGCAGGGACGGGTCGATGGTGACCAGGAAGTTCTTCTTGTCCCAGTTCTGGCGGATGGTGAAGCCATTGGTCACGACGTCGCCCGGCACGGTGCCGACGAACACGATGAGGTCGGTCTCCTCGAGCATGTCGTAGGTCGGCTTCGGGCGGCCGTAGCCGATCGGGCCCACGTAGGACGGCGAGGAGAACGGCACGGTGCCCTCGGTGCGCCACTCGGCGGCGGCGGGGATCTTGTGCTCCTCCAGCCACGTCGTCAGGGTCTGCGCACCCTCGTCCGTCCAGTCGTTGCCACCGGTGATGAACAGCGGCTTGCGGGACTCCTTGAGCGCGGCGTGCAGGGACTTCCAGTCCCCCACGGTCATGCCGCCTGAGGCCACGGGGATCTGCGGGTGCAGGTGCGCATCGATCTCCTCACGGATCACGTCCTCCGGCAGGCCGACGACGACGGGCCCGGGCCGGCCCGAGCTGGCGGCGAACATGGCCTCGGCCACGATCTCGGAGGCGCGCTCCGGGTGGTCCAGGACCATCACGCGCTTCGCACCGGTGCCGAACCAGGCGTGCGGGTCGAACTCCTGGAAGGCCTCGCGGTCGCGGTGCTCGAACGGGATCAGGCCGACGAACAGGACGAGCGCCGTCGAGTCCTGCCACGCGGTGTGCAGGCCGACGTGGGCGTTCGCGGCGCCCGGGCCGCGCGTCACCATGGCGACGCCAGGGACCACGTTCATCTTGCCGTCGGCCTCGGCCATGTACGTGGCGCCGCCCTCGTGGCGGCACACCACGTTCTCGATGCCCGAGTCGTGCAGGCCGTCCAGGACGTCCAGGTAGGACTCGCCCGGCACGGAGTAGACGCGCTTCACGCCGTGGGACTCGAGGGTCTTGACGATGACGTGCCCGGCGGAGAGGCGACCGGTCGCCTGGGAGGTCTGGGACATGGAGGTCTCCTGTGCTGGTTCGGGGGCCCCTCCGGCCCCGTGGGTGCACCCCGCCGTGCAGACGGGGTCCGTGGGGGTCAGGGTACTGGACGGGACGGCGCCGGAGGCGACCCGATACGCGGCGTGAAGCCGGTGACGGGAGGGCGGGCCCGCCGTACGATTTCCCCATGCTCTCCGCGCCGACGCTCTCCCGCCTCGCCTCCCTGGCCGCGTTCCTGAACACCGCCCCCGGACTGCGGGGCGGTCAGCCGGCCGACGAGCGGTTCACCGCCGCCACGCAGCTGCCCTCCCTCGTCCCTGAACTCCAGGAGGACGAGGTCCGCCTCCGCCTGGCCGCCGCCGCGGCCGTGCGTGGCCGCGAACTCCGCGGCCGTCTGGCCGAGGTCTGGGCCCTCGCCGCCGTGGACGAGGCGGCCGCCGTGGAGCGCGTGAACGCCCTCCTCGCCGCGGCCGGGCCGCTGCGGCTGACGGCCGGGGGCGACGTCGTCGGGCTGGC
>NZ_KV825080.1:0-5149 GCF_001816085.1 Micrococcus sp. HMSC31B01 | reverse complement strand
GGCCCGGACCCGCAGGGTGAGCCCGCCACGGACGCCGACGCCGCCGAGCCCGGCCCCGCCGCCTCCGGCCTGGCTCCCGAGGCCGACGACGTGGCGCACCACCTGCGCCACGTCTCCGGATTCCCGCGCTCCCACGCGTTCGGGATCGGCGCGCAGGTGGCCCCGGACGGCTCGTTCCTGCTCACCACGGCCGCCACCGCCGAGGCTCGCGGCAACGTGCGCGAGGGCACGGTGGTGCGCGTGGACCTGGCCACGGGCGAGCACCGCGTCCTGCACGACGTCCCCGGTGAGGACGTGGCCGTCGGCCCCGTCAGCCATGACGGCACGCGCGCCGTCGTCGTCCGCACCCCCGACTCCACCCCGCACTCCGCCGTGCACCCGCGCCTGTACGTGATGGACACGGCCACGGGCCAGACCACGCCCCTGGCCCACGGCTGGGACCGCTGGGCCGACGTCGTCGCGTGGCTGCCGGACGACTCCGCGGTGATCGCGCTCGCGGACTCCGAGGGCCGCCGCCCGGTGTTCCGCATCGAGGTGGCCACCGGCGCCGTCGCGCAGGTGACCCGGGAGGACGAGGCGTGGACCGACATCGTGCTCTCCCCGGACGGGGCCACGGCCTACGGCGTCCGCTCCTCCTACCTGTTCCCGCCGGAGGTGGCGCGGATCGACCTGGCCACGGGCGAGACCACGCGCCTGCCGAACCCCGTGGAGCGCCCCGCGATCCCGGGCACCCTCGAGGACGTGGAGACCGTCGCCGAGGACGGCACGCACGTGCGCGGCTGGCTCGTGCTCCCCGAGGGGGAGGCGCCGGCCGGCGGTCACCCGCTGCTGCTGTGGATCCACGGCGGGCCCCTGGGCTCGTGGAACGCGTGGAGCTGGCGCTGGACCCCGTGGATCATGGCGGCGCGCGGCTACGCGGTGCTGCTGCCGGACCCGGCGCTGTCCACGGGCTACGGCCAGGACTTCATCGAACGCGGCTGGGGCCGCTGGGGCCAGGCGCCCTACACGGACCTGATGGCGCTCACGGACGCCGTCGTGGCGCGTGAGGACGTCGACGGCGACCGCACCGCCGCCATGGGCGGCTCGTTCGGCGGCTACATGGCGAACTGGGTGGCCGGGCACACCGACCGGTTCCGGTGCGTGGTCACGCACGCCTCGCTGTGGGCGCTGGACGGCTTCGGCCCGACGACGGACGCCGCGTTCTACTGGGCCCGCGAGATGGACGAGCAGATGCAGCAGGAGAACTCTCCGCACCGGTTCGTGGGCGAGATCGTCTCCCCGATGCTCGTCATCCACGGCGATAAGGACTACCGCGTGCCGATCGGCGAGGGGCTGCGCCTGTGGTCGGACCTGCTGGCGAAGTCCGGGCGGCCGGCCGCCGCGGACGGCACCACCGACCACCGGTTCCTCTACTTCCCCCACGAGAACCACTGGATCCTCGCCCCGCAGCACGCGAAGGTCTGGTACGAGGTCGTCCTCGGCTTCCTGGGCGAGCACGTCCTCGGCGACAGCGCCCCGACGGCCCCGGAGACGCTGGGACTGACGCGGCCGTCGTCGACGGCGGGCTGAGTCGCCGGGCCCGGTGCCGCGCATCGTGACGGGCGGCTGAACCTCTCCGATCAGCCGCCCGTCACCGGCTGTTCACCGGACGGGCCGGCTGTGGCCGGTGGGGGGCCACCCGGTCGACACCCGGATCTGGCCCACTGGAGCGGTCATCCCCCTCCCGGAAAGGACCGTTCCATGACCTCCGTCCGTCGTCACGCCGCCCGCGGCCTCGTGGCCCTCGCCGCCGCCGTCGCCGTCAGCGCCCCGCTGGCCGCCCCGGCCGCCGCCGCCCCCGCCGCAACGGAGACCCCGGCCGCAGCGCAGTCCGTCACGGGCAAGCCCGTGGTGCGCCCCGACGTCGTGGGTCACCGTGGTGCCTCCGGCTACCGCCCCGAGCACACCCTGGCCGCCTACGAGCTGGCCGCCGCCCAGGGCGCGGATGTGATCGAGCCGGACCTGGTCTCCACCAAGGACGGCGTGCTCGTGGTCCGCCACGAGAACCTGATCGACGGCACCACGGACGTCGCCCAGCGGCCCGAGTTCGCGGACCGCAGGACCACCAAGGTCGTCGACGGCGTGGCCCTCACCGGCTGGTTCACCGAGGACTTCACCCTCGCCGAGCTCAAGACCCTGCGCGCCAAGGAGCGCCTGCCGCAGGTCCGCCCCGAGTCCGCGTCCTACGACGGCCGGTACCAGGTGCCCACCTTCGAGGAGGTGCTCGAGCTGCGGGAGCGCCTCTCTGCCCGGTACGGCCGCGAGATCGGCGTCATCCCCGAGATCAAGCACCCCACCTACTTCGACTCCATCGGCCTGTCCATGGAGGAGCGCGTCGTCGAGCTGCTCGACGAGTACGGCCTGAACAAGCGCAACGCCCCCGCCACCGTGCAGTCCTTCGAGCTCGCCAACCTGCGCGATCTCAACGAGAACCTCGGCCTCAAGGCCGAGACGGTGTTCCTCTCCAGCGTCACCGGCGCGCCCTATGACTCCGTGGCCGCCGGCGACGGGCTCCGCGACTACGACTTCTACGAGACCGCCGCGGGCATGCGCGAGGTCCGCGCGGCCGGCGTCGACACGCTCGGCCCGGCCTTCGCGCAGATCATCACCAAGGAGAAGGACGGCTCGATGGGCGAGGAGACCGCGTTCGTCTCCCTCGCCCACCGCGCGGGCCTTGAGGTGGTGCCGTACACCTTCCGCGCCGAGAACCAGTTCCTCTACACGGAGTTCCGCTCCTCCACGGACCCGAACGCGCGGGGCGACATGGTCGGCATGATCCAGCCGTTCCTCGACGCCGGCATCGACGGCTTCTTCACCGACCACCCCGACCTCGGCGTGCAGGCCGTGGACACCTGGATGCAGGGCAAGAAGGAGCACCCGGGCCGGGGCGTCGGCAAGACCGCCCAGCGGGGCCTGAAGGTGCGCTGACCCCGTCCCGACCGGAGACGATCCCGGCGGACCCGAGGTCTTCCGGCACGTCCGTCGCGGTGCTTACCTTGGCCCTCAGGACCGGTGGACCCGGTGACGTGGACGGCCAGAAGGGCTGGCCATGAGGGGCCGCCGACCCGGACGAAGGAAGGCACAGCATGACGACGAACACGCCGAAGAACGCCCACGGCTCCTCAGCCGAGGGCCGTGACGCCAAGGACCAGGCGAAGGACAAGGCCCAGCAGGCCGCGGGCGAGGCCCAGGGCCAGGCGAAGGCCGTGGCCCAGGACGCCAAGGACAAGGCCCAGGACCTCGCGGCCACCGCCAAGCACGAGGCCGGCCAGGTGAAGGACGAGGCCGCTGACCAGGTGCAGTCGCTGGTCGGCTCCGCCCAGGAGCAGGTCGGCGCGCAGGTGCAGACCCAGCAGGAGCGGTTCGCGGGCCAGGTGCGCAGCTACACCGACGACCTGCACCGCGTGGTCTCCGGTGAGCAGCCGCAGACCGACCTGGTGCGCCAGGGCGTCGCCTCGGTGGCGGACCGTGCCGAGGCCCTGACGCAGCGCCTGGAGACCGCTTCCCCGCAGGACCTGCTGCAGGACGTGCGCGGCTTCGCCGCTCGCCGTCCGGGCACGTTCCTGGCCCTCGCCCTGGGCGCCGGGCTGGTGGCCGGTCGACTGACGCGCGGCATCCGCGACGCCGCCCAGCCCGACTCCGCCGCCTCCACCTCGCCGCGCCGTCACACGACCCGTCCGGACGCGGTGCACGCGGACGTGACCCCGCACCACCTGGACTCGCAGGCCCCGGCCTACTCGAGCGATTCGCTCTCCCAGGCCGACGGCCGCGTCGCGGACGGCGCCGGGCCCCGCCGCGCGGCCGGCGTCGGGGACACCCCGTATGGCACGCAGGCGCCGGTCCAGCAGGGCCTGACCGCCGAGCGGCCGTTCGACCAGACCCGGCCCGGGGGTGACGCATGAGCACCGCCCACGAACCGTTCCGCGACGCGACGCCGCACTCCGGCGCGCACACCCCGCCGCCCACGCAGGCGGAGTTCCGCGCCGAGCACGAGAGCCTCGGCGAGATGTTCCAGAGCCTGTCGGCCAAGCTGTCGACGCTGGTCAGCCAGGAGATCGCCCTGGCCAAGGCCGAGGCCACCGAGTCCGCGAAGAAGGCCGGCAAGGGGGCGGGGCTGCTGGCCGGCGCCGCCGTCGGCGGCTTCTTCCTGCTGATGTTCCTGTCCCTCGCCCTGATGCACCTGCTCGACGTGTTCCTGCCGATCGGCTGGGCCGCGCTGATCGTGGCCGTGCTGTGGGGCGTCGTGGCGGCCGTGCTGGCCGTGCAGGGCAAGAAGGACATCGAGAAGATCAAGGGTCTGCCGCAGACCCAGGAGACGCTTCAGGAGATCCCCGAGACCCTGAACCCCGCGAAGGAGACGCGATGACCACGAGCAACAACCCCGATGAGATCCGCGCCGACATCGAGCGTACGCGCCGCGAGCTCGGCCAGGACGTGGACGCCCTCGCCGAGAAGGTGAGCCCCACGAAGGCCGTGTCCCGGCAGACCAACCGCATCAAGGACGGCTTCATCCACGCGAAGGAGAACATCATGGGCTCCCCGGAGCAGCACCGCCACGAGTCCTCGCTGGGCGATCGCGCCCACGGGGTGATCGACGACGCCCGGGCCTCCGCGTACGACGCTGCCGGCCAGGCCCAGGACCGCCTGGGCGATGCCGGCGACCGCGTGTCCGAGTGGGCCGACGACGCCCAGCTCGCCCTGCAGCAGGCCCCGGCTCAGCTGCGCGGCCGCACCGCGGGCAACCCGCTGGCCGCCGGGCTGATCGCCTTCGGCGCCGGCCTGCTGCTCAGCTCGCTGATCCCCGCCTCACGCGTGGAGCAGCGCGCCGCGGAGGGCCTCAAGGAGCAGGCCGCCCCGCTGGTGGACGAGGCCAAGCAGGCCGCCCAGCAGCTGCGCGAGGACCTCGAGCCCGCCGCCCGCGAGGCCGCCGGGAGCGTGAAGGAGTCGGCCGCCGAGGCCGCTTCCCACCTCAAGGAGCAGGGCACGGACACGGCGCAGGACCTCAAGGCGGAGTCCCAGGACGCCGCCCGCCAGGTGAAGGACACCGCGAAGGACGCCTGAGCCCGACCCGAGCACGACGCCGGCCGGTCCCGTTGACGGGACCGGCCGG
>NZ_KV825079.1:0-566 GCF_001816085.1 Micrococcus sp. HMSC31B01 | reverse complement strand
CAACAACGTCATGCCCTCCTACAACTAGCCGCTCTACCTGCGCCTCGAGAGGCAACCACTTCTTCGTGTACTCCACGCGTCTCTCCCACACAAAGAAAATCAGCCCGCGCCTTGCGGCAACGGGCTGATCATGATGCTTGAGACTCTAGCACGGGCAAGAGCCTGGGTCCTAGATGTGCTACCCGGGCACGTGTTGCGTTCGAGCGCACGCGAAGCCCTAGCGTCGCGGACATGAACCCAGAGCTGGAGCAAGCCCTGCGCCTGGCTACGGACCCTCCCGGTGGCGTCTCGCTGGAAGCATTGGAAGATCTCGTTCGGGATGATCCGACGACCTGGTGGGACATCTCGGAGGCCGCCACTCACCTCAACGTCACCGCCCACACGCTGCGCTACTACGGACGCATCGGCATGGTGAGCGTCCCCCGAGACGATGCCGGGCACCGCCGCTATGACTCGCCGGCCATCCGCCGCCTGGTCTTCATCACCCGCATGCGCACGGCAGGAATGCCCATCGCCGATCTCCAGCACTACCTGGCCCTAGGGCGTGTCTGATAATGCTTCGAGGG
>NZ_KV825078.1:0-973 GCF_001816085.1 Micrococcus sp. HMSC31B01 | reverse complement strand
CAAGAACCTCATGACCCACAACAGCTAGTGCGCGGCCCCGGACGTGACGGCCGTGAGGGACGGGCGGGGCCTGGCCCGCACCGGCCTCACGCCTTACCCTTCAGACATGACTGAGCATCTGGATCCGGCACTGGTCGACATCTGGTTCGCGGCCTGGTCGCGATCGCGCGGCTACCGCACGAGCCAGGAGGCGGGGCGACGCGCGGCCCTGCGCACCCCCCGCCCCGCCCACATGATCCCCGGCGGCTCCGGTCGCGCCACGGTGGACGTGCCGGCCACGTGGGAGCACGTGGTGGTGAACCCCTCCCGCGCGGAGCTGGAGGACCTGCGCGAGGCGGTGCGGGACCAGGAGCAGATCCTGCTCACCGTGTTCGGCGACGCCGGCGAGGACCCCAAGGCCATGGGTCTGAAGGCCCAGGCCGAGCCGGAGCGCTTCATGACCATGGACATGGACCCCGAGCTGCAGGACGTGGAGCCCCCGCTGCTGCCCGAGGGCTATGAGGCCCGCGTGGACCAGCCGATGGAGGGCAGCCGTCGCCTGCGCATCCTGGCCGTCGGCGCCTCGACCGCGCCCGAGGGCGAGGAGGAGCTCGCCGCCCTCGGCTGGGTCACCGAGGAGGACGGCACCGCCGTCTACGACCGGATCTGGACGTCCCCGAACCACCGTCGCCGCGGCCTCGGCTCCCTCGTGATGCGCTACCTCACCTCCGAGGTCATGAGCGAGGGTGAGATCAGCCGCGGCCTGCTCGTCGCCTCCCCGGACGGCCAGAAGCTGTACCGCCACCTGGCCTGGACCGACCTCGGCCCCGTGTCCATCTGGGGTCGCGGCCTGGCCGAGGACAACCCCACCGCCGAGCACACCGGCACCATGGGGGCGTGACCGGCCACCTGCCGGAGCACGATCCCTGGGCGGATCCCGCGGGCGGCTGGGGGCCGCCCGGCACGGCGGACGCCGCGCCGCCCGTCGACGACG
>NZ_KV825077.1:0-11861 GCF_001816085.1 Micrococcus sp. HMSC31B01 | reverse complement strand
GCGCCGAACCGGCGCAGGATCGGCGCGGGCAGGGGCCCGGCGAGCGTGCCGCCCACGGCGAGTGCGATGACGAGCAGGCCGAAGACGGCCGGGTCCAGGCCGAACGCGGGCTTGGCCTCCGGGTAGTGCGGGATGAGCGCGCCGAGCAGGGCGCCGTTCGTCGCGAAGGCGGCGGTGACGGCCCAGCGCGCGCGACGGGCCTGGGCGACGCCGTCGTCGGCGGCCGGGAGGTGCGGCGGGGCCTCGCTCATGCATCCCAGCCGAGCAGGCGCCAGACCTCCGCCCAGCCGGCGAAGATCTTCGCGTTGTACTCGACCCCGAGCTGGTTGGGGTTGGCGAACAGGACCCAGTCGGCGGCGGCGACGGCGTCGTCGGCGGCGAGCTTCTCCGCGACCTCCTCGGCGGACCCGGCGTAGGTCGGGCCGGAGCGGGCGGCGCCGCCCTCGAGCATGCCGGAGGAGTCGCGCGAGGCCCGCTCCCGGCCGAAGTACAGCTCGTCCTCCCGGTCCTGGATGACGAACGCGGAGCGCGTGACCGCCGTGCGGCCCGGACCGGCGTGGCCGGCCGCGGCGAAGGCCTCCCGGTAGCGGGCGATCTGGTCGGCCTGCTGGACGTGGAAGGGGCGGCCGTCGTCCTGCAGGAGCAGGGTGGAGGAGAGCATGTTGTAGCCGTCCGCGGCGGCGCCGGCCACCGAGCCCACGGAGCCCGACCCCCACCAGATCCGGTCCGCGAGCCCGGGGGAGTGCGGCTCGATCCGCAGCGGCTCCGAGCTGTGCGCCCAGCCGGAGGTGAGGTCCGGCGTCGCGATGCCCTCACCGCGCACGGCCGAGAGGAACCGGCGTCCGCGCTCGCGGGTCACGTCGGCCCAGGTCTGCCCCTCGGCGAGGGCGTAGCCGAACTGCGCCTGGCCGTCGAGGGCGGCCTCGGGTGAGCCGCGGGAGACGCCGAGCTCGAGCCGGCCGCCGGAGAGGAGGTCCGTGGTGGCGGCGGCCTCGGCCATGTACAGGGGGTTCTCATAGCGCATGTCGGGGTTGCAACACTCGTCCACGTAAGCTTGGTTGCATGGTCGAACTGGTAGCGCTGAGGAAGACGAACGAGGTGGCGGCCTACGTCCGCGCCTCCATGGACCGCAAAGGCGACCGCTGGACGGTCGATACACAACTGAGGAAGATCAGGGCATTGGCCGAGGCCAAGGACTGGAACGTGGTCGAGGTCTACGAGGACAACGCGGTGTCGGCGACGAAGAAGCGTCGAGCTGGCACCCGCTGGGCCGAGATGTTGGACGACGCCCGAGCAGGTCGATTCTCGATGGTCGTCGCCGTGGACATGGACCGACTGCTGCGGAGCACGAAGGACCTCAACACGCTGATCGACCTCGGCCTGCGCGTCGTCACAGTGGACGGCGAGATCGACCTCTCGACGGCCGACGGAGAGTTCCGAGCGACGATGCTCGCCGCTCTCGCCCGGTTCGAGGCTCGACGCAAGGCGGAGCGGCAGATCAGGTCGAACGAGCGCCGCCGCGCCGAAGGCATCCCGGCGTCCACCTGGAAGGCGTTCGGTTGGACGAGGGAGGGCGAGCTGATCGAGGAGGAGGCCGCCGCAGTTCGGCGGGCCTTCGATGCGTTCCTCGGTGAGCCGTCGCTGTCGATCCGTCGCATCCGGGAGGACTTGAACAGCGCTGGCCACCTCACCGCCCGCGGGTCGGAGTTCTCCGTCGATGCTGTGCGGTATCTGCTGGCGAACTCGCTCTACGCTGGCTTCATCCGCCACTACAAGACCGGCGAGCTGTACCCGGTGCAGGGCGAGGCGTTCCCGCCCATCGTCGGCGAGCAGACGTGGCGGGCCGCGGTGGCGAAGCTGGAGGACAACGTGCGGAGGTCGGCGAGGCAGGGCAATCAGCCGAAGTACCTCCTGTCCACGATCGGCCTCTGTGGGAAGTGCGGCGCGACGCTCGTCTCGGGGACGAACAGCCGCAAGCAGCCGACGTACCGTTGTGGCGAGCAGTTCCATCTCACCCGCCAGCGCGAGCCCGTCGATGCGATGGTCACCGAGGCGGTGCTCACGCGCCTGTCGTCCGTGGACGTGCACGACCTCGTGATGCCGCAGGAAGCCGCCGGGCCGGATCGCGAGGAACTGCTGACCGAACGGAACGCCCTGGTCGAGCGGGTGAAGGAGCTGAGCCCGCTGCTGCGCGACATCCATCAGCCGGTCCTGGAGATCACGGCGGCGATCAACGACGTGAAGGCTCGCATCGACGAGATCGACGCGGAGCTGCTCGACCGCTCGGTGTCGGTGGCGGCGAAGCTGCTGGCGGAGGTCGATGAGCCGGTCGGCACCGCGGAGCGCCGCGAGGTTGTCGAGTCGAAGTGGAAGGCGTTGGACATGGACCGTCGCCGGATGCTCGTGGACGAGCTGGTGACGGTGACCATCGAGCCCATCATGCCGGGTCACGTGAAGTTCGACCCCGATCTCGTGCGGATCGAGCCGAGACGCGACTGACTCATGACTCGACTCGTCATTGCACTGGTGAGTCGAGTCATGGAAGAATGGTTGCAGACAAGAAGATCCCACCGGGGCCGCGACTTAGAAGCGCGGGGTTCTGCTCCCGGATGAGTAGCCGGTCAAACAGCCCAATTACCGTGGCGGGGAACCGGAAGATACTCATGTCTGAGGACTTCCGATGTCTGTCGTTATCGACGTTCCCCGCGCATCCGCGCTCGTCCGCCCTGGCCTCGATCAGGGCTCCGCTCCTTCTCCGTAGGCAGACGGCCACGATCCCGTCATCGCCGCCGCCCGCGCCGCTGGCCGCCGAGCCGGTGAGCGCCTGGCACTCACTCCGCTGACCCCGCGCCAGCGCGCCGCCGTTGCCTCTGTGATGGGCGGTGGTCGCTGATGAGCGCGAACTCCGCCGCCTTCGATCACTTGACCGGCTTCCGCTGGCGTCAGGGCGACCCGTCCCTCGCCGACGCCGAGGCCCAGCTCTACGACCTCGGCGTGCTCCGCTCTGTGCTGGAGGAGGCCGTCGAGATCGCCGTCGCCGACGCCCGAGCCGATGGGGTGACCTGGGCCAGGATCGGCGACGCCCTCGGCGTCACGCATCAGGCTGTCATCAAGCGCTACGGCCGGGGCGGTGGTCGCTGATGTACGCCGACGCACGCAACCTCAGCACCGCTCCCACCAACCTGACCCCGCCCGGAGGGCCTGGCCTGGCACCCGCCGAAGGCGGGCTGCCCGTCGTCGTGATGGCTGCCCGTAGCCGTGCTTCGCACTCTAAGAGTTACGAGACCCCCATTCGTTCCTACGGGCGCGGCAAGGGCTTGTCGATTGCCGCGCCTTGCAACAACATGCCTGGTCAGCGGCCTGTTCCGCCCTCGCTCCGTCGCGTGGTCCCGCGGGATCATATGGGGTCTCATTTGGGGGTCAATAGGGGGTCATTTAGGCGCCGCACTCCCTCTGAGGCCCTCCGCGCCGCCCGCGGCGGGGGTGGTCGCCGTGGCTAAGCAGGAGAACAACCCGACGAGCATCGGGCTCACGCAGTACCTCGATCCGTCGTACTGGGCCTGGGCTGCCGAGGACCCGAACGGGGCCGCGCTGCTCCAGCAGGGTGCCGAGGCGATCCTCGCCTACGTGGTGCAGCGGCTCGAGGCCACCGGCTGCCAGGTCGTCGAGGCCTACGGCATCGTGCACGACAAGGACGAGCGCGAGGTCTGGAGTGACACGGAGAAGGCCCTGGTGGTCGAACCGAAGCCCGAGCACCTGCACGCCGTGATCAAGTTCGCCAGCCGTGCGAAGAGTGCGCCGCTGGATCGGCTCGCGTTCGGCATCGGCGTCGAGCCCCAGTACGTCGAGAAGCCTGGCCGCGGGCGGTACGCCTTCGACAACATGCTGTCGTATCTGACGCACGTGAAGTACGCGGACAAGCACCAGTACGCGCCTTCGGAGGTCGCCACGGTGCGTGGGCCTGACTACCTCGGGATCGACGCCCAGCGCCGGGAGACGTGGCTGAAGGGCCGCGCCCACCTGAAGAAGAAGATCGTCGCCGAGAACTTCGAGGACATGCGGGAGCGCGTTCTCCAAGGTGAGATCACGCGGGATCAGATCATGCTCACGGACGAGCTGTTCGATATCTACTCGCGGCATCAGCGGGAGATCGACGACGCGCTGTCGGCCTACGGCCAGCGTCGCGCATACCGGGCGGCGGCGAAGCTGCGCGCCGGTGAGTTCTCGACGCACGTGGTGTTCGTCCATGGGGATGCCGGGATCGGCAAGACCCGGTTCGCCACGGACTTCATTACCGAGGCGATCAACGCGGCGAACGCGCACGGCGAGCGGTGGCAGGTCTACCGGGCCGCGACGGGGAACCCGCTTGATGACTGGCGGGGCGAGGAAGTGCTGCTGCTGGACGATCTGCGGGCCTCGGCGATGGATGCGAACGACTGGCTGCTGCTGCTCGATCCGTACAACGCCTCGCCTGCGAAGGCCCGCTACAAGAACAAGGGCGAGGTCGCCCCGCGCCTCATCGTCATCACGGCGACGATCGAGCCCGTCGAGTTCTTCTACTACGCCCGCCAGAAGGGCAACGTGGACGAGGCGCTGGACCAGTTCATCCGCCGGCTGGCCTCGGTCGTGAAGGTCTATCGTGCCGACGACATCAATCGTTACCTCGTGCAGCACATCGGGAAGATCGAGCCCTTCGAGTGGCACCAGTGCAGCGTTCCGACCGCCGCGCACACGCCCGGTATGTACGGCAACGCGTACCACCAGAACGTCGGGTCGCGGGAACTGACCTACGGCCCGGAGACCTCGGCCGAACATGATGCGGAGGGCGCGGTTGCTGAGCTGCTGGGTGGGCTCGCGGTGCGGAGCCCTGACGTGCCGCTGGCGCTGATCGGAGGTGCCGCATGAGCACCGAACGCGATGCGCTCTTCCAGGGGGTCGAGGGGGCCGGAGGCCCCTCGCAAGCAGCCGGGGAGGACATGAGCGCCAGCGAAACGTCCGACACGGCTACTGCTTGCCACTCTGGCGTACAGGTGGAGCAGCAGACCGACTCCCAGGTGAACACCGGTCGGGCTGATGCGGAGGCTGTGCGCCAGAGTCACGGCGGCGCGAAGCGTCGTCGTGGGGGCGGCGGGAGGCTCGACACCCGCTTCGATGACGCCACGCTCGCGGCGCTTCGCACTCGTGCGAAGCGGCTCGGGCTGGCTCCGAGCACGTGGGTGCGGACCGTCGTGCGCGATGCCCTGCACGCCTCTCGGAGCGAGGAGCTGGATGCCGCCGTGGCCGCGCAGCTGCTCGGGGTCGAGGAGCGCGTGCAGGCGTCTGCTGATGCTCGGGAGCTGGCCGCCCAGGTGCGCCCGCTCGCGATCAACGTCAACGACCTGGACCGCCGTGCTCGCGCGGGTGAGCCGGTGGCGCTGTCGGCGGAGGTGCCCGAGCTGATCGAGCTGCTGCACGAGGTCCGCGCGCTGCTCGGGGATCGGGCGGCCTCATGAGCACGACGCATTACAGTCCGAGCGCCAACGCCGCCGACACCGAGCGCTACATCCGGGGCAAGGAGGACGAGCGCGGCGTCGCGATCACGGGCGACGTGCCGGGAGGCCCCGGCGCGTTCTCGGCGCGCGCCCGCGCGCTCACCCAGAACACGAAGCGTGACGTCGAGGCGCTGCACTACAGGCAGTCGTTCAGCGACGACGAGTTCGACCCAAAGAATCCTGAGGACGTGCAGCGGGTGAACGATCTGGGTTACCAGCTCGCGAAGAAGATGCACCCCAACGCGGACTGCCTCGTGGTGAGCCATGTGGACGGACGCGGGAAGAAGCCGCACAACCACATCTTGGTCATCAACCACAGCAATCGGACGGGGAAGGCGCTCTCGGACTATCGCACGTTCCACGACCGCAAGGCCGGGAACCAGCGGGGCGTTCAGTCAGCGAACGACGAGCTCATGCGCGAGCACGGTCTCTCGGTCGTGAAGCGTCTGGAGCACGCGCCGAAGGACTGGGAGCTGCGCCGCGAGGACTTCGCCGAGGGCGGGCTCGACCGCGAGATGGGCGACCGGATGAGCGCCGCCCTGGCTGATCCCCGTGCGGTGGACAAGGCCGGTCTCGAAGCGGTGATCGAGGAGCAGAACCAGCAGCTCGGCGATGACGGGGAGCGGGTGCCGCGGATGCGGTTGCACAGCCCCGTCAGCAAGAAGGGCAAGCGCGCCGGGCAGGAGACCTGGACGCTCTACATCGAGGACCGCCGCGGCGAGTCCGGACGCGCCGAGCGCCGCAAGCGCGCGAGCGCACTCTCGGCGGACTTCACCCCGGAGGGCGCGCAGGCGTTCTTCGACTATCACCAGCAGCAGGAGGAGCAGGAACATGAGCGCAGCGCTCGACAGGCTGAAGCAGCAGAACGCGCAGAGCGGATCGCAGCAGCAGCTCGACAGTCCGGAGACGATGGAGGCGTTGACCTCGATCCTCGCCGCCGTCGAGGCGCAGAACGCGAGGCTCGACCGGCTGGCCGAGCAGCAGAAGAAGCTCGCAGGGTTCGTGAAGGTCATGGACGAGGAGACGACGAGGCGGCTGGAGCGGATCACGGCCTCGGCGTCGACCTCCTCGCCCTCCAGCGACGCGTCCGCGAGGATCGCGAGTATCGAGAGCAGGCTGAACGAGATCGCGAGCACGCTCGGCGAGTTCGCGCAGAGTCTCAACGGCGAGAGCTTGAACGCCGCGTCGCAGAGCTTGGTCGCGGAGGCGCAGAGGAATCACGCGGCTACGGCATCGGCGATTGAGGGGCTCAAGGCGCAGGCCGCGGCGAACCAGAAGCTCGTCAGCCAGGTCGGCGGCGCGGTGCAGCGGATCGAAAAGCGCACCGAGGAGCGAGTCGTGAAGGCCGTCGAACAGGTCGCCGGGGAGGCGTCTGCCACGATCGCGGCAAACCTCGACGCATCGAACGAGCGCGCCGAGCGGATCATCGCTGCCACGGCGAAGCTGGAGGCCCGTCAGCTCTGGTCGGCCGCCGCCGCGATGTGCCTCGCACTCCTGCCGGTGGTGGTGGTCGTCGCCGGGCTCTGGATGGGCATCGCTGGGCTCATCACAGGCGCTCAGTGGGCGCTGGACGTGGACGGTAGCGTGTGGCTCGGGATCGGGCGCTGGCTCGTGATCGCCGCGGGCCTCGCGGCGGCCGGCTACGGGGTCTTCGCGTCCGTCCGCTGGGTTGCTGGCCTCGTGGAGACCTGGAAGGGTCGCGGGATGCCGACGTGGCCGAACTGGCGACGATGACTGGAGCCACTCGAACTACTGACCCCGGTCAGTAGTCGAACGATTGCCGCAGCAGCCGGTCGAGCGACGTCGGTGCCGCCGCAGTCGCCGGAGGACGATCGCCGCTGTGACGGCCACCCCGACTGCGATCCCGGCACCGATGAGCCAAGGGTTGCCGAGGAAACCTCCGATACCTGCGAGGGCTCCGCCCGCGGCGAGGAGAGGCAGGCCGCAGCAGATCAGCAGCGGAAGCGCGCAGCATGCCAACAGGAGCAAGCCCGTCCCAGCACCGACAAGCACGCCCGCGCGATGCGAGTCGTGGTCCTTATCGCCGCTCATCGTCTGTTCCTCTCCCAGCTGAGCGTTCCCCCCGATTGTCTGCGTGCGCGTTCACGCGCAGCACGACAGGAGCGACGGATCGGTGGTGAAGGCCTTGGCGGCGATCCGGATGCCCTCGGCCATGGTCAGGTAGGGGGCCCAGGCGTCGGCGACCTCGGCGACCGTCTTGCCGAGCACGTGGACCCCGGCGGCGGCGAGCTCGCCGGCGTCCTTGGCGACGGCGGTGATGCCGAGAATCTTCCCGGTGTCGGCGTCCACGACGATCTTGACGAAGCCGCGGGTGTCGCGGTTGACCAGTGCGCGGGGCACGTGGTGCAGCGGCAGGACGCGGCAGTCGCAGCGGATCCCGGCGGCGACGACGTCCTTCTCGGTCATCCCGACCGCGCCGATCGCCGGGCCGGTGAACGTCACCCTCGGCAGTCGGGCGTAGTCCACGGCCCGGTCGGCGTCGGCGAACGCGTTCTCGGCGACGAGGGTGCCGTGGTGGGCGGCGACGTAGACGAACTCGGGGTGGCCGGTCACGTCGCCCGCGGCCCAGATCCGCGGGTGGGAGGACTGCATCCGGTCGGAGACGACCACCTCGCCGAGGTCCCCGGTCTCGACCCCGACCCTGTCGAGGCCGAGCCCGTCGGTGACCGGTCGTCGTCCGAGGGCGACGAGCACCTGGTCGGCGCGGAACTCCTCCCGCCCCCCGGCGACGTCCGCGGTGACGACGGCCTGCCCGGTCGCGGCGTCGCGGGACACCCGCGTCGGCAGCGCGCGGCGGACCACCCGGATGCCCTCGTCGGCGAACACCTCCTCCAGCGTCCTGGACACCTCCGGCTCCTCCTTCGACGCGAGCCGGGACCGGACCAGCACGGTGACCTGGGAGCCGAGCCGGGCGAACAGCTGCGCCTGCTCCAGGGCGACGTAGCCGCCGCCGAGCACGAGCAGGGACTCAGGGAGTTCGGTCAGCTCCATCGCCGTGGTCGAGGTCAGGTACCCGGTCTCGTCCAGGCCGTCGATCGGCGGGGCCCACGGCCGAGAGCCGGTCGCCACCAGGAAGTGCCCGGCCTCGATCGTCTCGGTGCTGCCGTCGTCCCCGGCGACCTGGAGGACCGGAGCGTCGGGGGTGCCGGCGAACGCGGCGTCGCCGCGGCGGACGGCCCACCCGTAGGAGTCGGCGACGTCGGCGTACTTCTCGCCCCGCAGCGACTCGACCAGCGCCTGCTTCCCGGCGATCAGGGCGGGCATGTCCACCGGCCCCGCCGTCGTCGCGATCCCCGGGAACCGGTCGGCGGCGTCGGCCGCGGAGTGCCGTGCGTCGGCCGCGGCGATCAGGGCCTTCGACGGCACGCAGCCGGTGTTCACGCAGGTGCCGCCCAGCGTCCCGCGCTCGATCATCACCACCGACTTGCCGAGCGTGGTCGCGCGGATCGCGGCGGCGAACGCACCACCGCCCGATCCGATGATGGCGAGGTCGTACTTCGTGGGCATCGCAGCTCCTGTCAACACTTGGTCTTCCGGTCTGTCTCAGCCATACTGGACCTTCCAGTGCAGGGGAAGGTCAAGAGGACTTCTGCCGAAAGAAGAGGGGGCCTGCGATGCGCATCGGGGAACTCGCCGAGCGGGCGGGAACGACGGCGAAGACGCTGCGGTTCTACGAGGAGCAGGGCCTGCTGCCGCCGGCCGAGCGCACGCCGTCCGGATACCGCGACTACGCGCCCGAGACGGCCGCCCGGATCGACTTCGTCCACCGCGGCCAGGCCGCGGGCCTCACCCTCGCCCAGATCCGCCAGATCCTCGACATCCGCGACGACGGCGCTGCTCCCTGCGAGCACGTGCGCGACCTCCTCGACGCACGCCTCGCCGAGATCGAGCAGCAGATCGCCCAGCTCGCCGCGCTGCGCGACACCATCACCGAGCTCAGACGCGACGCCGCGCAGCCCGACCCCGACTCGTGCAGCGCGGACCAGGTCTGCCGGTACCTGTAAACGGCAGAGCCGGTCGCACCAACGCCACAAGCCCGACATGCGCTACCGCAGGTCGATCACGCCGGTGCCGAGGCTGATCCGCTCGGTGCGGGCGGCCATCGCGGCGAGGATCGGGAACGGTGAGGAGAACATCCGCTGGAAGTGGTGGGCGCGGAGCCAGGCGCCGTCGAGTCCGGCGTCCTCGGCGGCCACGGCCATCGCGACGACGTCGTCGAGGGCCTGCCGCGCGTCCGGGGCGGTGCCGGGCCGGTGGATCCAGTGGCCGAAGTTGAGGAAGCCGAGGTGCTTGCGGGTCATGCCGGGTGCAACCGCGGGGCGGGCGGGGCTGTTCCCGGTGCTCGTCTGACCGCCGGCCGGCGACATCACCTGCGGGCAGACCCGCGGAGATGTCGCTGCGGAGCGGTCGATCGCCGCGGCGTCCGCCATACTGGCGGGCATGAGCGAGCAGTGGAGCGAGAAGGACATCGAGCTGGCGAACCGGCTCTTCGACATGGCGCGGGACGGGGACACGGCCCAGCTGAAGGCATACCTGGACGCCGGGGTGAGCACGCGCCTGCGCAACCACGCGGGCGACTCGTTCCTCACCCTCGCCGCCTACCATGAGCACCCGGACACGGTGGCGATGCTGATCGAGGCCGGCGCCGAGATCGAGCACGCCAACGATCGCGGCCAGCGCGCCCTGACCTGCGCCACGTTCAAACGGGATGTCGCCTCGATGCGGCATCTGCTCGCGGCCGGCGCGGACCCCGATGCCGGCACGCCGTCGGCCCGGCAGACCGCTCAGATGTTCGCCGGTGCTGACCTGCTGGCGGTGCTCGACGGCGGGGACGCGGCGCCGGCGTCGGAGGCCTGACCCGCCGGGAGGACGGTCTGCCCGTCCCGGCGGGGCGCCTCGGCGATCGCCTCCCAGCGGGCCTCGTCGTGGGGCACGGTGACGCGGGTGCCGGGCGGAATGGAAGAATGGGGTCCGACATGACTTCTTCCCACACCCTCCCCGCCGCGGCGGTGACCGACGCCGACGACGTCGCCGACATCCACGCCGCGCACTACGCCAAGTCCGCCGGCGCGGGTCGACGCATCACCGACGACGATCAGCTCCACGAGGCCCGCCACCCCGCCCCGACGACGGACCGCCTGGCCCTGCCCCCGCTGCGGCTGGGGCCGCTGACCATCGACGTTCCCGTGGTGCTCGCCCCGATGGCCGGCATCACCAACACCGCGTTCCGCCGCCTGTGCCGCGAGTACGGCGGCGGCCTCTACGTCAACGAGATGGTCACGGCCCGCGCGCTCGTCGAGCGCAAGCCCGAGTCGATGCGGATCATCCAGCACGACCCGGACGAGGTGCCCCGCTCCGTGCAGCTCTACTCCGTGGACCCGGTCACCACCGGCGCGGCGGTGCGGATGCTGGTCGAGGAGGGCCGCTGCGACCACATCGACATGAACTTCGGCTGCCCCGTGCCGAAGGTGACCCGGCGCGGCGGCGGCTCGGCCCTGCCATGGAAGTCGGAGCTGTTCGCCTCGATCGTCAAGGCCGCCGTCACCGAGGCCTCGAAGAAGGACATCCCGGTGACCGTGAAGATGCGCCGCGGCATCGACGAGGACCACCTGACCTTCCTCGACGCCGGCCGCACGGCCCGCGACCTCGGCGTCGCCGCCGTCGCCCTCCACGGCCGCACCACGCGCCAGTTCTACTCGGGCACCGCCGTGTGGGACGACATCGCCCGGCTGCGCGAGGCCCTGCCGGACATCCCCGTGCTCGGCAACGGCGACATCTGGTCCGCGGAGGACGCCATCGCGATGGTCGAGCGCACGGGCGTGGACGGCGTCGTGATCGGCCGCGGCTGCCAGGGAAGGCCCTGGCTGTTCGGGGACCTGCAGGCCGCCTTCGAGGGCCGCCAGGACCGGTTCCGCCCGACCCTGGGCATGGTCGCGGACACGCTGTACCGCCACGCCGAGCTGCTCGTGGACACCTTCGGCGGCGACGAGCTCAAGGCGCTGCGGGACATCCGCAAGCACGTGGCCTGGTACTTCAAGGGCTACCCCGTGGGCTCGGAGATCCGCACCGCGCTGTCCACCGTCCCGGACCTCGCCACGATGCGCGAGATCCTCGCCCGCGTGGACCGGGACCAGCCCTACCCGGGCGAGGCCGCCGAGGGCCCGCGCGGCCGGGCCGGCGCCCCCAAGCGCCCGCACCTGCCGGACGGCTGGCTCGACTCCCGCGAGCTCAATGCCGAGCAGCAGGCCATGATCCAGGCCGCCGAGCTGGACGTCTCCGGTGGCTGAGCCCACGACGCCGGAGCCCGCC
>NZ_KV825076.1:0-9588 GCF_001816085.1 Micrococcus sp. HMSC31B01 | reverse complement strand
GCCGGCCTGGTGGACGCCGTCCTCCCGCCGGCCCGCCACGCGGACGACGACGCCGCGGCCGGCCTGCTGCTCGCCCTGCGCGAGCCGGTCCGCGAGGTGTTCGCCTCCGACTCGTTCGCCGCCCGCCCGTACGCCGACGCGCCCACCGTCCGCGCGCTCTTCGAGGACTTCCTCGCCCACCCGCGCCGGCACGACCCCGAGCGCTTCTGGCGCCTGCTCAACCTCGAGCTCTGGCTGCGCGACGCGGTGGACGCGGACGCCGCCCCGGCCGGCCCCGCCACCGCGGTCGACGAGGCCCCCACCGCCCCGGCACCGGCCAAACCGGACCACGAGCCGAACCCGGGCAAGGAGCTCGACCTGGTCTCCGCCGAGGACGGCCGCCGCTACCGCCGCTTCCCTGTGCAGACCGGCCTGGTGGACCGGGACACGGACCTGCAGGCCTACCTGCGCGGCGAGATTGAGGACTTCTTCCGCGACCTGCCCGCGGACGCGATGCCGCAGGACGCCCCGTGGCACTTCTCCGTGTCCGAGAAGATCGTGGCCATCACCCAGGGTCGCTCCTACTACACGTGGGAGGTCCGCCCCTCCGTGGCCGCGCGCGCCCTCTCCCGCCTGGTCACCCGCACGCCCGCGGGCATCGGCCTGGGCGATCCCACCACCATGCAGCTGGCCATCCAGGAGGCCGGACTGCCGCGCATCGTGCTCTCCGCGGCCGCCGGCGCCGCCGGCAAGGTCGCCGGCAAGCGCGGTGTGTTCTACAACGTGGTGGGCGGCAACGTCCGCGCGATCGACGGGCCCACCACCTACTCCACGTTCCCGGCCAACGTCTCGGCCAAGCTGCCGCCGGCCGAGCCGGACCGGGTGGCCGCCGAGGTCTCGGCGATGATCCGGGCGGCGGACATCCCGGCCTGGGCGAAGGCCTCCTTCGCCGGCACCGTCGTGATGGACGCCAACGACATCGGCCGCAACGCCCTCGGCAAGGACACGGCCGCGTCGGCCGCCGCCCTCGAGGCCGCCTTCGCGGACAACCCGCTGGGCCAGGGCCGCGAGCGCACCCCGCTGGCCGTCGTCGTGCGGATGGACTGAGCCGTGCTGCTCTCCGACCGCGACATCCGCGCCGAGCTCGACTCCGGGCGCGTGGGCCTGGACCCCCTCGACCCGGCGATGGTCCAGCCCGCGTCCGTGGACGTGCGCCTGGACCGGTTCTTCCGGCTCTTCGACAACCACCGGTACGCGCACATCGACCCGCGCCAGGAGCAGGACGAGCTGACCCGGCTGGTGGAGGTGGACCCGGACGAGGCCTTCATCCTGCATCCGGGGGAGTTCGTGCTCGGCTCCACCTATGAGCGGTCACGCTGCCGGACGACCTCGCCGCCCGCCTCGAGGGCAAGTCCTCGCTGGGGCGGCTGGGCCTGCTGACGCACTCGACCGCCGGGTTCATCGACCCCGGGTTCTCCGGGCACGTCACGCTCGAGCTGTCCAACGTGGCCACGCTGCCCATCACGCTGTGGCCGGGGATGAAGATCGGCCAGCTGTGCTTCTTCCGGCTCTCTTCGGCGGCCCAGTCGCCGTACGGCACCGGGGCCAACCAGAACCGGTACCAGGGTCAGCGCGGGCCCACGGCCTCCCGGGCGCACCGCGACTTCCACCTCACCCGCATCGAACGATGACCGACGTCGCGCTCCCGCCGGTCGCCTCCGCCGCCCCGCGCCGCCAGGTGGCCGCGTGGGCGCTGTGGGACTGGGGCTCGGCCGCGTTCAACGCGGTCATGGTCACCTTCGTGTTCGGCACCTACCTGGCCTCGGACGCGTTCGGGCCGGACGAGCGGGGCACGGCGTGGCTGTCCACGGCCCTGGCGATCGCCGGCGTCGTGATCGCCCTGACCGCGCCCGTGATGGGCCGGCGCGCGGACGGCGCGGGCCGGCGCCGCCTCTGGCTGGGGGTGATGACGGCGGCGGTGATCGCGTGCACCGCGGCGTGCTTCTTCGTCACGCCCCGGGAGTCCTCCCTGCTGCTGGGCGTCACCCTGATCGCCCTGGGCACCGTGTTCTTCGAGTTCGCGGAGGTGCAGGTCAACGCGATCCTCGTGCAGATCTCGACGCCGGCCACGATCGGCCGGATCTCGGGGATCGGCTGGGGAGCGGGCTACCTCGGCGGGATCCTGCTGCTGCTGATCGTGTTCGTGGGCTTCGTCTCGGGGGACGCGCACTGGTTCGGGATCACGGAGGACGAGGGGCTGAACATCCGGGTCGTGGCGCTGGTGGCCGCGGCGTGGTTCCTGGTGTTCGCGATCCCGGTGCTGGTGGCCGTGCCGGACCCGGCGCCCGCCCCGGCGGCGGACGGCGGGCCGCGCCGTGAGTCGGTGCTGGGCTCCTACCGCGAGCTCGGGGCCACGCTGGCCCGGATGTGGCGCGAGGACCGGAACACGCTGTGGTTCCTCGTGGCCTCGGCGGTGTTCCGCGACGGCGTGGGCGCGGTGTTCGTCTACGGCGCCATCCTGGGCACCACGGTCTACGGGCTGGCGGCCTCGGACGTGGTCCTGTTCGCGATCGCGGCCAACGTGGTGGCCGCCCTGGGCGCCTTCGTGGGCGGGCAGCTCGACGACGCAGTCGGCCCGCGCCGGGTGATCCTCGGTTCGCTGGCCGCCATGGTCCTCGTGGCCGGGGCGCTGTTCTTCGCCTCGGGCACCCTCGCGTTCTGGGTCGGCGGGCTGGCGCTGTGCCTGTTCGTGGGCCCGGTGCAGTCGGCCTCGCGCGCGTTCCTGGGCCGGCTCACCACGCCGCGGACGGCGGGCGAGGTGTTCGGGCTGTATGCCACCACGGGCCGCGCGGTCGGGTTCATCACGCCCGCGCTCGTGACGCTCGCGCTCGCCCTGCACCCGGACAACCGGGTGGTCATCCCCGTGATCGCCGTCGTGCTCGTGGCCGGTGGGCTGCTGTTCGCCCGGGTCACGGAACCGATCACGCGGAGCGCGGAATCGGTCCGCTGACCCCGGACCGAGGGCGTCCCTCCGCTAGGCTGGACCGGACCCTCGCCCGTGTCTGACGAAGGGACCGCATGCTCGTCACCCTGACCGCGCTCTTCGTCGTCGCGCTCGCCGCCCCGGTGATCTTCCGGTGGACGGGACGTCAGGGGTTCTATCTGCTCGCCGCCGCTCCCGCGGCGGGTTTCGTCTGGCTGCTCACCCAGCTGCCGCACGTGTTCGCGCTGCAGGAGGCGCTCGACGCCGGCCGGCCGGTCCCGGCCTCGGCGGCGCACCTGGACCGGTCCCTGCCCTGGGTGCCGTCCCTGGACATCACGCTCGCGTTCCGCATGGACGCGCTCTCCGCGTTCATGTCCCTGATCGTGCTCGGCGTCGGTGCGCTGGTGCTGGCGTACTGTGCCCGCTACTTCCGGGAGCACGAGGCGAAGGACGCCGTGTTCGGCGGCCAGCTGCTGGCCTTCGCCGGCGCGATGTTCGGCCTCGTCACCACGGACGACCTCATGGTGCTCTACACCTTCTGGGAGGTCACCTCCGTCCTGTCCTTCCTGCTGATCGGCTACTCCGGCCACCGCATCTTCGCGCGCCGCTCGGCCATCACCGCGCTGATCGTCACCACGGTCGGCGGCCTGGCCATGCTGGCGGGCCTGATCATGCTGGCCCACATGGCCGGCTCCTGGCGGATCTCCGGCGTGCTGGCCGCGGCCCCCGGTCTCCTCGCGGACGACGGCGGGCGCGTCCTGCTCGAGGTCGCCGTCGGCCTCGTGCTGATCGGTGCGCTGACCAAGTCCGCCCAGGCGCCGTTCCACTTCTGGCTGCCGGGCGCGATGGCCGCCCCGACCCCGGTCTCGGCCTACCTGCACGCGGCCGCGATGGTGAAGGCCGGTGTCTTCCTCGTGGCCCGTCTGGCCCCGGAGTTCCACGGCCTCGCCATGTGGCAGGTCCTCGTGATCGGCGTGGGTCTGTGGACCCTGCTGCTCGGCGGCTGGCGGGCCCTGCGGCAGACCGACGTCAAGCTCGTGCTCGCCTACGGCACGGTCTCCCAGCTCGGCTTCCTCATGGTGGCCAACGGGCTGGGCGTCCGCGACGCGGCGCTGGCCGGCCTCGCGATGCTTCTGGCGCACGCCCTGTTCAAGGCCCCGCTGTTCATGGTGGTCGGCATCATCGACCACGAGGCCGGCACCCGCGACCTGCGCGAGCTCTCCGGCATCGGCCGCCGCCATCCCGTGCTCGCCGCCGTCGCCGTCCTGGCCGCCGCCTCCATGGCCGGCCTGCCCCCGCTGTTCGGGTTCGTGGCCAAGGAGGCGGTCCTGCAGAGCCTGACAGACCACGGCGCGGGCCACGGCGGCCTGCTGGCGTGGGCGCCCCTCGTGCTGATGGCCGCGGGGTCCGTGCTCACCGTGGCCTACACGTGGCGCTTCCTCTGGGGCTGCTTCGCCGTCAAGCGGGACGAGGCGGGCGAGACGGTGCCGGAGACGCAGTTCCACACCCGCGTCACCACCCTCGAGCTGGCCCCGGCCGCGCTGCTCGCGCTCGTCGGCCTCGTGCTCGCCTTCCTGCCCGGCCCGGTGGAGGGGATCATCACCGCCCACACGGGCTCCCTGCCGCCGCTGGACCCGGCGGAGAAGCCGGCCTACCTGGCCCTCTGGCACGGCTGGACGCCCGCCCTCGCCGTCTCCGCCGCGGTGTGGCTGCTCGGCGCCCTGCTCGCCCTCGGCCGGCCCCGGTTCGAGGCGTTCCAGCGCCGCGTCGAGTTCCCGGTCGACGCCCTGCGCACGTACCGGAAGATCACCGGCGCCCTCGACGAGGCCGCCATCTGGGTCACGGGCCGCACCCAGACCGGCTCCCTGCGGCGCTACCTGGCCATCATCCTCACGACGGCGGCCGGTCTGCCCCTCGCCTTCCTCCTGTTCCCCGTCGGGCGGGAGGACCGCGTCCTGGCCACCGCGTTCCTCGACGGGGACCTCCTCTGGGCGGAGAGCCCGGCGCAGCTGGTCATCGTCCTCATGATCGCCGTGGCCACCGTGTTCGCCGTCCGCGCCCGTCGCCGGTTCATGGCGATCATGCTGGTGTCCGTGACCGGCTACGGCTCGGCCGCCCTGTTCGCCCTGCGCGGCGCCCCGGACCTGGCGATCACCCAGGTGCTCGTGGAGTCGATCATCCTGGTCACCGTGGTCCTGGGCCTGCGCGTGCTGCCTCCGGACTGGCACACCCGCCGCACCGGGTCGCGGCGGCTCGGGCGGCTGACCGTGGCCGTCGGCTTCGCCGTGTCCATGATGTGGATCGCCGCCACCGCCCTGACCGCCCGCACCGCCGAGCCCATCTCCCTGGCCATGCCGGAGCAGGCCTACGTCCACGGCCACGGGCTGAACGCGGTCAACGTGACCCTCGTGGACCTGCGCGGGTGGGACACGTGGGGCGAGATCACGGTGCTCGCCGCCGCGGCCACGGGGGTGGCCTCGCTGATCTTCCTGCAGCACCGGGACGGGCGCACCCGCAGCATCGACGACGTCGCCCCCGGCTCCGTCGGCGATTTCGGCGCCGACTCCTCGCTCGGGGCGCGCGAGCTGTCCGTCGTGCGCAGCTTCGCCGTGGACGACCGCGAGGGCCAGTGGCTCGTGGCGGGGCACACGATGGCCCCCGAACGGCGCTCGATCATCCTGGAGGTGGTCACCCGCTTCCTGTTCCCGATCATGATGCTGCTGTCCGTGTACCTGCTGCTGGCCGGGCACAACACGCCGGGCGGCGGCTTCGCGGGCGGCCTGCTGGCCGGGTTGGCCCTGACGCTGCGGTTCCTGGCCGGCGGCCGCTTCGAGCTGCAGGAGGCCTCGCTCATCCCGGCCGGCGCCATGCTCGGCCTGGGCCTGGCGATCGCCACGGCCACCGGCCTGGCGCCGCTGTTCTTCGGCGGTCAGGTGCTGCAGTCCGCCGTCGTCGAGTTCACCGACCTGCCGCTGTTCGGCGACTCCCTGAAGCTCGTCTCGGCCACCGCGTTCGACATCGGCGTGTACTTCGTGGTCGTGGGCCTCGTGATGGACGTGCTGCGCTCGCTCGGCGGTGAGGTGGACCGCCGAGGCGAGGAGGCCCGCCGCGCGCGGGCGCGCGCCGCGGCCCGCCGTCGCCACCCCCGCATGGCCACCCCGTCCACGCCGAAGCCCGAGGAGGCCACCCCGTGACGACCGTCGACCTGGCCCTGCTCGCCGCGATGGGCGTGATGTTCGCCGGCGGCATCCACCTCGTGCTCGAGCGCAACCTGACCCGCATCCTGATCGGCGTCATGCTGATCAACAACGCCGCCGTCCTGCTGCTGTTCCTCTCGTCCGGCGGCACGGGTGCGGCCCCCCTGTTCGTGCCGGGCCGCGACCCGCGGGAGTACGCGGACACCCTGCCGCAGGCGCTGATCCTCACCGCGATCGTGATCGGCTTCGCCGTGATCGCGTTCCTGACCGCCATGATCTACCGCTCGTGGCTGCTCATCCGCGAGGACGAGGTCGAGGTGGATGCGGAGGACGTCAAGATCGCCCGGATGCCCGCCTGGGACGCGGAGGACGACGCGGAGCTCGTGGAGGAGTCCTCCGAGTTCCTGGACGACGCCGCGGACCCCAACGCCCACTACGAGCACGCCACGGAGTCCCGACCCCACGTGCGCCACGCCTCGCCCACGCCGCCCGCCCATCCCGGCCCGGCGTCCGTCGTCCGTGCCCACCGCGCCGACGGGGGGCCGCGCCCGTGAGCATCGGCACCCTCCCCCTGACCGACCTGGCCCCGTTGGCCGTCATGCTGCCCGTGCTGGGCGCGGCCGTGACCTTCATGCTCGTGCGCCGCCCCCGCGCGCAGATCACCGTCACGGTCTCCGCGCTCGTGCTCACCCTCGTGCTGGACGCGCTGCTGCTGGCCTCGGTCTGGGACACCGGGGTCGCGGCCGTCCACCTCGGCGGCTGGCCTGCCCCGCTGGGCATCAGCCTCGTGGTGGACCGGCTCTCGGCCCTCATGCTCGTGGTGTCGGCGCTGATCACCCTGGCGGTGCTGCTGTACGCCTCGGCCCAGGGGCTGATCAACCGGGACGAGGGCGGACCGGTCTCGATCTTCCACCCCACGTTCCTGATCCTCGTGGCGGGCGTGTCCAACGCGTTCCTCGCCGGCGACCTGTTCAACCTCTACGTGGGCTTCGAGATCCTCCTGACGTCCTCCTACGTGCTGCTGACCATGGGCGGCACGGCCCAGCGGATCCGCGCGGGCGTCACCTACGTGGTGGTCTCCGTGATCTCCTCGGTGGTGTTCCTGATCGCGATCGCGATGATCTACGCGGCCACCGGCACCGTGAACATGGCGGACCTGGCCGTGAAGCTGGGCGAACTGCCCACCGACGTGCAGATGGTCCTGCACGTGCTGCTCCTGGTGGGCTTCGGCATCAAGGCGGCCGTGTTCCCGCTCTCCTTCTGGCTGCCGGACTCGTACCCCACCGCGCCCGCCCCGGTGACCGCGGTGTTCGCGGGCCTGCTCACCAAGGTCGGCGTATACGCGATGATCCGCACCGAGACGCTGCTCTTCCCGGGGGAGCACGTCAACGCGCTCCTGCTCGTGGTGGCCGCGCTGACCATGGTGGTGGGCATCCTCGGCGCGCTGGCCCAGACGGACATCAAGCGCATCCTGTCCTTCATCCTCGTCTCCCACATCGGCTACATGATCTTCGGCCTGGGCCTGGCCACGGAGGCGGGGCTGGCGGCCACCGTGTACTACGTGGCCCATCACATCACCGTGCAGACCACGCTCTTCCTCGTCACGGGTCTGATCGAGAACCGCGCCGGCACCGCGAACATCGACCGCCTCGGGTCCCTGGCGAAGGTCTCCCCGTTCGTGAGCGTCCTGTTCCTCGTGCCCGCGCTCAACCTCGGCGGCATCCCGCCGTTCTCCGGCTTCCTCGGCAAGGTCGGCCTGCTGCGCGGCGGCGTCGAGCAGGCCACGCCCCTGGCCTACACGCTGGTGGGCGTGTCCCTGCTCGTGTCCCTGCTGACCCTGCTCGTGGTGGTGCGCGTGTGGACCCGCGCGTTCTGGCGCCGCGTCGAGGACCTGGAGCACCCGCCCGCCCAGCTCGTGGCCGCCTACGAGCGGGCCGTCGCCCGTGGCGAGCGCCCCCGCCCGCTCGAGCCGGGCCTCGTGCTGCCCACCACGGCGCTCGTGGGCCTGACGCTGGTGTTCACGGTGGCCGCCGGTCCGCTGTTCGCCCTGGCCGACGAGGCCGCCACGGACATGCTCGACCGCTCGCCCTACATCGCGGCGGTGCTCGACGACGCCGCGGCCGAGCGGGCCGCGGCCACCCTCAGCGTCGACCCGACGGAGGTGCACGATGCCCGGAAGTGACTCCGCCCGCCGCGACGTGGTGCGCCCCGACCGGGTCCGGGGCATCGTGGCCCAGTGGCCGCTGATCCTCGTGATGGTGGCCGTGTGGTGCGCCCTGTGGCAGGACTTCGCCCCGCACGTGGCCCTGGCCGGCCTCGCCTTCGCGCTGCTGATCCTCGGGCTCTTCCCGATGCCGAGCATCCCGTTCAGCGGCCGTCTGAACCCCTGGTGGTCCCTCGTGTTCACGGTGCGGTTCCTCGTCGACGTCGTGCGCGCCTCGGTCAACGTGACCGGGGTGGTGCTGCTGCGTGGCCGCCGCGCCCGCGGCTCGATCGTGGGCGTCCCGCTGCGCAGCCACGACGACCTCATCATCACGCTCGTCAGCCACGCCCTGGTCCTGGTGCCGGGCTCGATCGTGCTGGACGTGGACCGGGTCCGCTCCGTCCTGTACCTGCACGTGCTCGACGCGACCACGGACGAGGACGTGGAGGGCTTCCGCGCCAAGGCCCTCGACGTGGAGGCGGGCATCATCCGCGCCGTCGGCACGCGTGAGGACCTCGAGCTGGTCCGCCGCTTCCCGAGTTCGGCGCCCCCCGCCGCCCGCCCCCCGAAGGAGGAGGCCTGATGGACCCCATGGACCTGGCCACGTGGGTCGGCGGGGCGCTGCTCGTGGTCGGCGCCGTCGGTGCGCTCTACCGGATCGTGCGCGGCCCCTCGCTGCTGGACCGGGCGGTCGCCACGGACGTGCTGCTCGTGGTGTTCTCCGGGATGCTCGTCCTGGAGATGGCCGTGCACCGCCACACCCACCACGTGGTCCTCGTGGTGCTGGCCGCCACCGTCGGCTTCGTCGGCTCGGTGACGGTGGCGCGCTTCGCGGAGGACCGGCGCCCGGACCACTCGCTCGAGGACCAGGCGCGCGTGCCCGGCACCACGGACGTGCCGGGCGGGGAGGAGGGCCGATGACCGACACCGCCACGCTCCTGGACTGGCTGGCCGCGTTCCTGCTCGTCAGCGGCGCCTTCTTCTCCCTGGTGGCCGGCGTGGGCCTGTTCGTGCTCCCGGACCTGCTGGCCCGCATGCACGCCGCCGCCAAGCCGCAGGTCCTCGGCCTGCTGCTCATGCTCGCCGGGCTGGGGATCGTGTGGCGGTCGTGGGTGTGGCTGCCCGTGCTGTTCCTGGCGTGGATCACCCAGATGGTCACGGCCCCGGTGGCCTCCCACCTGGTGGGCCGCACGGGCTACCGCACCAAGCACGCCCGCCGTGAGCTG
>NZ_KV825075.1:0-8007 GCF_001816085.1 Micrococcus sp. HMSC31B01 | reverse complement strand
AACCCCGCCATATAGCGGCGCAAGCCACACATGACACCGGGCGGCACACCGAGCAGCCGCCACAAACGACCGATTTAGCCGTTACACGCCCGTGAGTCGGAGCATGACTGAGCCCATTGAGGCCGGAATGGGGGGCGAGGCCACTGTGCCGATTCTGATTCTTTGTCCACACCACCGCGGGGGCCGTTTCAGCGGCCCCCGCGGTGGTGTTGCCGAGGTGTGGACTCAAGCCGCGCGGGGCAACACTCCGCGCAAGACGTCGGTGAGGGTGACGACCCCAGTGAACCGGTTGTCCTGGGTTACTGCGGCCAGCTGGCGGCTGTTGCGGCGCATGGAGGCAAGTGCTTCGTGCAACGGTGTGGTGGAGGGCAGCGTCAGAGCCTGCTGGATAAGCGGCTGGATTGGCGCAGAAGGCTCCATCGTGAGGGTGTCCCGCACGTGGACGACGCCCGGAACGCTCTCAGGGGTATGGTCCGGCTGGACCAGGATACGCAAGTGCCCTGAGCACGCAGCGGCATTCTGGACCGCCTCGACGTCGGCGTCGGGGGCGACCTTGACCGGGTGCTGACCCTGGGGGAGGAGGTCCCCGAGAGTGAGGGTCTGAAGGTCCAGGGCACCGGCCAAGGCTTCATGGTTCTGCCGGTCCAGGGTGCCGGCGGCGGCGGAGTGCTCAACCAGCTGACGAATGGCCGCTGCGTCGTAGCCGCCCACGGCGGCTTGGTCCACGGGGGTGACGCCGCTGAGGGTCACCAGGCGGTTGGCCAGCCGGTTGGCCAGCAGCAGCAGGGGGCGAACGGTCCAGACGAAGGCGCGTGCGGGCACGGCCACGGCTTTGGCTGCGGTCTCGGGGTGGGCAATGGCCCAGGACTTGGGGGCCATCTCCCCGATGACCAGGTGAAGGAAGGTCACGGCCAGCAAGGACAGGACGAAGGAGGCGGTTCCGGCTGCCGCTGCGGGGATGCCCCAGTCCTCCAGGACGGGGCCGAGCCATGCGTCGACGGCCGGCTTGGTGATCGCCCCCAGGGCGAAGGTGCACAAGGTGATGCCCAACTGGGCTGCGGCGAGCATGAGGGTCAGCTCGTCGACTCCCTTGAGAGCGGCCCGCGCGGCGCGGCTGCGTCCTGCCTCGGCCTCTAGCCGGTGCCGGCGGGCGCCCAGCAGGGAGAACTCCATGATGACGAAGATCGCGCTGAGCACGATCAGCGCTGTGGTCACGAGCATGACGATCAGTGGACCGTGCATCATCGCTCCTCGTCCGTGGTGGCGTCGGGCTGGGCCTCGTGGGCGGCATGGCTGCCGGCGGTGTCAGAGCGGGGCACCTCGATGAGGTGGATCCGCAGTCGAGCCGGGACCCTGCGTTGGATGGAGAGGACCTCGACCTGCAGGTGGCGGTCGTAGACCTCCTCAGCCCCGAAGTCTCGTGGGTCCTCGGGCAGGTCGATCGTGATGACCTCGCCTTCCCGGGGCAGACGGCCCAGAGCGTCGATGGTCAGACCGGCGGCGGACTCGGCCTCGGTCACGGGCAGGGGGTGCCCGACGAGGCGCTCGAGCTCGTCCAGGTGGGCCTCTGCGCTCAGGACCCAGGAGTGCAGGCCTGTGGCGGTGATCTCCTCCTGGGGGTGCAGGTCGTGCTCGTCCGTGAGCTCGCCCACGAGCTCCTCCGCGAGGTCTTCCACTGTGAGCACGCCGACGAAGCCGCCGAACTCGTCCACGATGCACGCCATCTGCTGCCCTGAGCCGTCGAGCTCCCGGGCTGCGTCGGGCAGGGACATCATCGTGGGCAGCACCAATGCAGGGCGCATCAGGGCGGACACGGGGGTGTCCGGGGCCATCCGGGTCTCACCGAGCAGGTCGGTGAGGTGGACTACCCCGAGCGGTTCGTGTTCGTTCGAGATCACCGGGTAGCGGGTGTGGCCGGTGGCCATCAGGTCGCGCACCTGAGCCAGGGAGGTCTGGGGCTGAACCTCGTCCACACGCGAGCGGGGCACCATCGCGTGCTGCACGTCCTGGTCTGGGAAGTCCAGCACCCGGTCGATCAGGACGGAGACCTCCGCGGGCAAGGATCCGGAAGCTCTGGAGTCCAGGGCAATGCGGTCCAGGTCCTCGGCGGAGGCGGTGCTGTCGACGTCGTGCACTGGCTCGATGCGCAGGAGCTTGAGCAGCACCTCGGCCGCCTTGTCGAAGACCCAGATGAGCCAGCCGAACAGGCCGAGGTAGATCTGTGTGGGCCGGGCCAGAGCGCGGGCCAGGGGCTCGGGGTTGGCGATGGCCAAATTCTTGGGGTATAGCTCGCCGATGATCATCTGCACCAGGGTGGCCACCACCAGTACGCCCAGCGTGGAGATGGCGATGACCACTTCAGAAGGCAGTGCGGTGCCGCCGAGCAACTCGGTCAGGGCCGCACCCACCATCGGCTCTGCCACGTAGCCCACCATGAGGCCTGTGACCGTGATCCCCAGCTGCGCGCCGGAGAGCATGAAGGAGGTGCGGCGAGTGACCTGCAGTGCGCGGGCGGCGGCGCGGTCGCCGGCCTTGGCAGCGGTCTGCAGGCGGACGCGGTCTACAGACATGTACGCGAATTCCTGGGCCACGAAGAAGCCGTTGGCGGCGATGATCGCCAGGATGATGAGGGATCCGAGGATCAGTGTCAGGACTGGATCCATGCCTGAGTCACCTCCCCACGAGGTGCAGGCGACCCCGCCAGCTGCGGGGTGGGGTGGGGGTGACGCTCGGACTGTCACCAGGGCAGGCGGCTGGGCCGTCGCTCATGTATTCAGGGGCTCCATAAAGGGTCGAATGAATAATGGCGGCACATTACCACCGGTAACCGGTCGCAGGGCAAGGTGGGGTGTGGCCTCGCCGCCGACATCGGGCATCTGCCCGCCAGGATGTCCAGCCGGGTATACCCCTTTACACGCCCCGTCCGCCCACGAGAGCATCACGTCAGAAACGGTCCCAAACCGAGCTGTTGGACAGAAGTGTCGGAGGGTCTGAGACGTGGTGGGACAGACCGTCGGGTGCGTGTGAGGCCACCCCCGTGGGAGTCGGCCGACGCCCCGCACCCACGAACGTCGGCTCACGTCAGGGCGAGCATGGCGACGCGCCGAGGGGACGGGCGCCGAAGCCTTCTCCCGATAGAACGAGCACGTGGCGAGCCGGTGGTTGAGGGGGCCCGGCACCAGGTCTGCGACGAAGGCCCATGAGGATCTCCAGCCCCGGAAGCCAGGCTCCAGCGCTGGGCAGCTCGGCACTGCTGGGCAGCCGAGCCATCTCCACGAGCTGCGCATCACCGGGATCCCGCTCCCATTCCATGCCTTCCACCGCATTGCCCGTGGCCACCCGCCAGCGGGAGAGGATCTTCTGCGCTCGCTGCAACCGGGCGCTCACTCGGTGTGCGGGACGGGATGGGTCGCCTTCATCGTGGTGGGTCATGCTCCAGTTCGCGGGTCCGAGCGCGGGGCTCTGCTCCTCGTCCGGGAAGGGGAGGAGGGCCACGACGGCTACCCCCAGATCCTCTCGCCGCATCATTCCTGTTCCCCGTCGGCGACGTGGGCGCGGCCGCGCCGCCCGCCGGTGACCTCCAGGGCCTGGACCCGAGGCCCGGACGCGTGGACAGTCGACGAGATGGATGTGTGCGTCGCGGAAGAGATCTGGTGCGGTGGGCCCGGGCGGGGTTCGGGGCAGTGATCGACCTGGTGGTGTCTCAGGTGTGCAAGGAGCGGTGTCGTCGCTGGGGTCAGAAACGAGCGTGTCGTGCCCACCTGTCGGAGGTCGCCCGGGCCATGCGTGCGGACCGGACGGGCACGTTCAGCCCGTCATCCCCACGTCCACGGCCGCCTCGCGCGCGTGCCCCGATGGGAGTGAAGGAACGTGCAGACATGGGAGGGGGAGGACGCTGAGCGGCCGGCACGTCCCACGTGGGCCCGTAGGTGCAGCGCGTGGCGAAGACCCCGCCGTCCCGTACGTCACAATGACCGACTCCGGTCTGGGCTGGAGGGGCAGGGTCGCTAGGGTGGTCCCGTGAAGACCTTCGACGAGCTGTACGCGGAACTGACGCGCAAGGTGCAGGAGCGCCCCGAGGGCTCCGGCACCGTGGCCCAGATCGACGCCGGCGTCCATGCGATCGGCAAGAAGGTCGTCGAGGAGGCGGCCGAGGTCTGGATGGCCGCCGAGTACGAGTCGGATGAGGCCGCCGCCGAGGAGATCTCGCAGCTGCTGTACCACGTGCAGACCATGATGATCGCCCGCGGCATCAGCCTCGAGGACGTCTACCGCCACCTCTGAGGCCGCCGGCCCCGTTCCCCGCCCGCCCCACCGCACCCCGAGGAGACCGACGCGTGCTGCGCATCGCCGTGCCCAACAAGGGCGCCCTGTCCGAGTCCGCCCGTGAGATCCTGACCGAGGCCGGCTACCGGCAACGCCGGGACTCCCGCGAGCTCGTCCTCGTGGACCCCGAGAACAACGTCGAGTTCTTCTACCTGCGTCCCCGGGACATCGCCGTCTACGTCGGCCAGGGCACCCTCGACGTCGGCCTGACCGGCCGCGACCTGTTCTGCGACGCGCAGGTGGGGGACACCGCCGAGGAGATCATGGCGCTCGGCTTCGGCCGCTCCGTGTTCCGTCTCGCCGCCCCCGTCGGCTCCTTCACCTCCGCCGAGCAGCTCGCCGGCAAGCGCATCGCCACCAGCTACGACGGGCTGCTGCACGCCTACCTGGAGCGCACCGGCCTGGACGCCACGGTGGTGCACCTCGACGGCGCCGTGGAGTCCTCCGTCAAGCTCGGCGTGGCGGACGCGATCGCCGACGTCGTGGAGACCGGCAGCACTCTGCGCGCCGCCGGCATGGAGGTCTTCGGCGAGCCCATCCTCGACTCGGAGGCCGTGCTGATCGGCCGCGCGGGGGAGCGCCCCGAGGGCCTCGACGTGTTGCTGCGCCGCCTCAAGGGCGTGCTCGTGGCCCGCCGCTGGGTCATGATCGACTACGACATCCGTCGTGACCTGCTGGAGGCGGCCACCGCGGTCACCCCGGGGCTGGAGTCACCGACGGTCTCCCCGCTGCGGGACGAGACGATGGTCGCCGTGCGCTCCATGGTCCGCAAGCCGGACGCCAACCGCGTCATGGACGAGCTGTACGCTCTGGGCGCCCGCGGCATCCTGATCTCCGCGATCCACGCGATCCGCCTCTGACGGCCCGCGCCGTCCCGCCCGAGCCCCCCGAGACGAAGGAGCCGACGTGAGCCTCGCCGTGCGTGTCATCCCCTGCCTGGACGTGGACGCCGGGCGCGTGGTCAAGGGCGTGAACTTCGAGAACCTGAGGGACGCGGGCGACCCGGTCGAGCTCGCTCGCCGCTACAACGCCGCGGGCGCCGACGAGATCACGTTCCTCGACGTCACCGCCTCCACCTCGGACCGCGCCACGACCTACGACGTCGTGACCCGCACGGCCGAGGAGGTCTTCATCCCGCTGACCGTGGGCGGCGGCGTGCGCACCGTCGAGGACGTGGACCGGCTGCTGCGCACGGGGGCGGACAAGGTCTCCGTCAACACCGCGGCCGTGGCCCGGCCCGAGGTGATCACGGAGATCACCCGCCGCTTCGGGTCCCAGGTCCTCGTGCTCTCCCTCGACGCCCGGCGCACGGAGGACCCGGGCTGCGCCTCCGGCTACGAGGTCACCACCCACGGCGGCCGCCGGGGCACCGGCATCGACGCCGTCGCCTGGTGCCGGGAGGCCTCCGAGCGCGGGGTGGGGGAGATCCTGCTCAACTCGATCGACGCGGACGGCACCCGCGAGGGCTTCGACCTGGAGATGATCCGGGACGTGCGCGCCGTGACGCGCGTGCCGCTGATCGCCTCCGGCGGCGCCGGCGAGCCCGAGCACTTCCCGCCCGCCGTCGCGGCCGGCGCGGACGCGGTGCTCGCCGCCTCCCTGTTCCACTTCGGCCCGGACGACATGCTCGCCCGCGTCAAGGACGCCCTGCGGCAGGCGGGGCACACCGTCCGCTGACCCCGTCGGCCACGCCCCGCTCCGGCTCCCTAGACTGGACCTCCATGAGCATCTCCCCGCCCGACGACCTCGTGGCCACCGTGACCTTCGACGACCGGGGCCTGGTGCCCGCCATCGCCCAGCAGGAGGGCACCGGCGAGGTGCTCATGATGGCGTGGATGAACGAGGAGTCCCTGCGCGCGACGCTCGAGACCGGCTGGGCCACCTACTGGTCCCGCTCGCGCGGCGAGCTGTGGCGCAAGGGGGAGACCTCGGACCACCTGCAGCGGGTGCGCGCGGTCCACGCGGACTGCGACGGCGACACCCTGCTGCTCACCGTGGACCAGACCGGCCCCGCCTGCCACACGGGCACCCGCACCTGCTTCACCGGCCGCGAGATCGTCATGCCGCCGGCCGCCGTCGACCCCGAGGAGGCCGCCCGATGACCGCCGCCACCACTCCCTCCCGTGCGGAGTTCCTGCGTCTGGCGGACACTGCCCGCGTGATCCCCGTGGTCCGCACGGTGCTGGCGGACGGTCTCACGCCGCTGGCGATCCATCGGCGCCTGGCCGGCTCCCGCCCCGGCACCTTCCTGATGGAGTCCGCCACCCCGGGCGCGGCATGGTCCCGGTACAGCTTCATCGGGGCCGGCTCATCCGTCACCCTGACCTCGCGGGACGGCGAGGCGCACTGGCAGGGCACCCCGCCCGAGGGGCTGCCCACGCAGGGCCGCGCCCTGGACGTGCTCGCGGCATGCCTGCGCCTGCTGCGCACGGACGTGCGCGCCGAGGTCGGAGGCGTTCTGCCGCACCTCGTCTCCGGCATGGCCGGCTTCCTGGGCTGGAACACGGTCCGCGCGTGGGAGCGCCTGCCGCACCCGCCCGAGGACCACCTCGGCCTGCCCGACCTCGCGATGAACCTCGTCACCGACCTGGCCGTGCACGATGCCCTGGACGGCACCGTGACGCTGATCGCCAACGCGGTGAACGGCAACGGCCTGGCCACCGGCGCGGACCGCGCCTACGACGACGCGCTCGCCCGCCTGGACGCCATGGTCGAGCGCCTGGCCGCCCCGGCCGCGGACCCGGTCAGCGACGTCCCGCGCCGCTGGCTCGAGGCGGACGCGGACGGGGTCGCCGCCCAGGCCGAGGACCGGTGGGGTGCCGAAGGCTTCCGCGAGGCCGTCGCGAAGGCCCAGCGGGCGATCCGCGACGGCGACGTGTTCCAGGCCGTCGTCTCCCGCCGCCTCTCGGTCACCACGGACGCCACCGGTCTGGACGTGTACCGCGTCCTGCGCATGGTGAACCCGAGCCCCTACATGTACCTCTTCTCCTTCGAGACCCCGGACGGGGAGCCGTACGAGATCGTGGGCTCCTCGCCCGAGGCGCTCGTCACCGTGCGGGACCGCCGCGTGGTCACCCATCCGATCGCCGGCTCACGGCGGCGCGGGGCCACCGAGGAGGACGACCGCCTCCTCGGCAAGGACCTGGTGGAGGACGAGAAGGAGCGGGCCGAGCACCTCATGCTCGTGGACCTCTCCCGCAACGACCTCTCGCGCGTGTGCCGCCCCGGCACCGTCGAGGTCACCCAGTTCATGGAGCTCGAGGCGTTCAGCCACATCCTCCACCTGGTCTCGCATGTGGAGGGCCGCATGCGCGACGACGTCGACGCGCTCGACGTCCTCCGCGCCGCCTTCCCCGCCGGCACGCTGTCCGGCGCCCCGAAGCCCCGCGCCCTGCAGCTGCTGGACGAGTGGGAGCCGACCGAGCGCGGGCCCTACGGCGGCGTCGTCGGCTACTTCGACCTGGCGGGCAACATGGACATGGCGATCAACATCCGCTCGGCCACGCTGCACCGCGGCCAGGCGCACGTGCAGGCCGGCGCCGGCATCGTCGCCGACTCCGATCCCGACGCCGAGACCGCCGAGACCGTCACCAAGGCGACGGCGCCGCTGCGGTCCGTGCTGACCGCGGGCGAGCTGGGGCAGGCGTGATGCGCCGCCGCACCGTGGTCCTCGCCGCGCTG
>NZ_KV825074.1:0-1498 GCF_001816085.1 Micrococcus sp. HMSC31B01 | reverse complement strand
CGTTACCTTCTTCGTGGCTCCTGGATCCGGCAGGATCAGGGAGTGCTGACCGGCCGGTCCTGGGCATGATCGTTTGCCCCCAGTCATCCATGATCCGGGGGGTGTTGTCACCCAGGACCGGTCCGGTGGTCACGGATCGCTGATAGAGGCAGGACCCGGCTGACAAGGGCCTTCGTAACGTGGATGCCGAGCGTGATCACCTCCCGGCCGGCCAGCACACGCCACCGGCGCACCAGAAGGGAACGATCATGACAGCACAGCAGCACCCGGCCGTGTTCATCGGCCTTGACGTCGGCAAGGCCGAGCACCACGCCGTGGCCCTCACCGCGGCCGGGAAAAAGGTCTACGACAAGGCCCTGCCCAACGACGAGACCCGCCTACGCGGCATCCTCGACGAGCTCGCCCGCGCCCACGGGCCCGCGCTGCTCGTCGTCGATCAACCGGCCACGATCGGCGCCCTGCCCGTGGCCGTGGCCCAGGCCTGCGACGGCGTTGAGGTGGCGTACCTGCCCGGGCTGGCGATGCGACGGATCGCTGACCTGCACCCCGGCTCGGCCAAGACCGACGCCAAGGACGCGGCGATCATCGCTGAAGCAGCCCGCACGATGCCCCATACGCTGCGCTCCATCCGAGTCGATGAGGAACAGATCGCCGAGCTGGCCATGCTCGCCGGGTTCGATGACGACCTCGCCGCGCAGATCACCGCGACCTCGAACCGGCTGCGCGGACTCCTCACCCAGATCCACCCCGCGCTCGAGCGCGTGCTCGGGCCCAGGATCACCCACCCCGCCGTGGCAGACCTTCTCGGCCGCTACCCCACCCCGGCACAGCTCAGAACGGCTGGGCCGGGGCATGTGCGGGCCAGGCTGCGCAAGCACGCCCCACGCCTGGCCGCTTCTCTCACGGAACAGATCTTCCAAGCCCTGGACGAGCAGTCCGTGGTCGTGGCCGGCACGCAGGCCGCGGCCACCGTGGTCCCGATCCTGGCAGAACAGCTCGCCGGCCTGACCCGTCAGCGGGCCGGCCTGGCCTCCCAGGTGGAGGCTGCAGTGGAGGCCCACCCTCTTCACCCGGTCCTGATCTCGATGCCCGGAGTAGGGATCAGGACCGCCGCACGCATCCTCACTGAAGTTGTGGGCAAGGACTTCGTCGATGCCGGGCATCTGGCCTCCTACGCCGGGATCGCCCCGGTCACCCGACGCTCCGGGACCTCGATCCGCGGAGAGCACGTAGCCCGGGGCGGGAACAAGCGACTGAAGCGGGCCCTGTTCCTCTCAGCGTTCGCTTCGCTGTCACACCCGCCTTCCAGGGCGTACTACGACCGCAAACGAGCCCAGGGCAAACGCCACAACCAGGCGCTGATCGCGCTGGCCCGGCGCCGCACGGACGTGCTCTACGCGATGCTCCGCGATGGCACCCTGTATCAAGATCCGACCGCCCCGCCAGCACCATCATCAGTCGCTCTCGCGGCTTGACGAAAACCATAGAGGCACCCCCC
>NZ_KV825073.1:0-20430 GCF_001816085.1 Micrococcus sp. HMSC31B01 | reverse complement strand
CGCCCGCACCGTCGCGGGGACGGTGCGGGCGCCGTCGTGGTCACCGGTCGGCGCGGGCTCAGCCGTCGATCTTCGCCGCGGCCTGCTCCTGCTTGCCGAACACCGGGTTGTGGACCTCGCCGAGGTTGATGTGCACGGCCTGCTGATCGGTGTAGAAGTCGATCGAGCGGTAGCCGCCCTCGTGGCCCAGGCCGGAGGCCTTCACCCCGCCGAACGGGGTGCGCAGGTCCCGCACGTTGTTGGAGTTCAGCCACACCATGCCGGCCTCCACGTTCTGCGCGACGTTGTGGGCGCGCTTGAGGTCGTTGGTCCAGATGTAGGCGGCCAGGCCGTACTTGGTGTTGTTGGCCAGCTGCAGGGCCTCCTCCTCCGTGTCGAAGGGGGTGATGGCCACCACCGGGCCGAAGATCTCCTCCTGGAAGATCCGGGCGTCCGGGGCCACGTCCGCGAACACGGTGGGCTGCACGAAGTTGCCCTCCGGGAAGCCCTCCGGGCGGCCGCCGCCGGCCACCAGGCGAGCCTCGGTCTTGCCGATCTCCACGTAGGACATGACCTTCTCGAAGTGCTCCGGGTGCACGATGGCGCCGACCTCGGTGGTCTCGTCGTCCGGCAGGCCGACCTTCACACGGGAGGCCTGGGCGGCGTAGCGCTCCACGAACTCGTCGTAGACGGAACGCTGGACCAGGATGCGGGAGCCGGCGGTGCAGCGCTCGCCGTTCAGGGAGAACACGCCGAAGATGGTCGCGTCGATCGCCGCGTCCAGGTCCGCGTCCTCGAACACCACGGCCGGGGACTTGCCGCCGAGCTCCATGGACAGGCCCTTCAGGTGCGGGGCGGCGTTGGCGAAGATGATCTGGCCGGTGCGGGACTCGCCGGTGAAGGAGATCAGCGGCACGTCCGGGTGCTTCACGAGCGGGTCGCCCGCGTAGCCCTCCTCGCCGAAGCCGTGCACCATGTTGAACACGCCCTGGGGCAGGCCGGCCTCCTCGAAGATCCCGCCCCACAGGGAGGCCGAGAGCGGGGTGAACTCCGCCGGCTTCAGGACCACCGAGTTGCCGGTGGCGATGGCCGGGGCCAGCTTCCAGGACTCCAGCATGAACGGGGTGTTCCACGGGGTGATCAGGCCGGCGACGCCGATCGGCTTGCGGTTCACGTAGTTGATCTGGCGACCCGGCACCTTGAAGGTGTCGTCGTGCTGGGCCACGATCAGGTCCGCGAAGAAGCGGAAGTTCTCGGCGGCGCGGGCGGCCTGGCCCCTCGCCTGCTTGATCGGCAGGCCGGTGTCGAAGCACTCCATCTCGGCCAGCTGGTCGCCGCGGGTCTCCATGATGTCGGCGATCCGGTGCAGCACACGGGAACGCTGGCGCGGCAGGGCCTGGGACCATTCGCCGGACTCGAAGGCCCGCTTCGCGGCGGCGACGGCGCGGTCGATGTCCGCGGCCTTGCCGGAGGCGGCCGTCAGGTACGGCTCGTTGGTCACCGGGTCGAGCACCTCGAAGGTGTCGCCGTCGATCGAGTCGACGAACTCGCCGTCGATGTAGTGGCGCAGGACGTCGGGCAGGCCCTCGGGCTTGCGGGCCTCGATGCTGGTCTTCTCCGTCATGGTGTCTCTTTCGCTGAGTGCTTCGGGGGCGGATGGTCGGGGTCTGGCGCCGACGACGTCGGCGCCGGTCCGGCCGGCGGTCACGCGGACGGCTCGGCGCTGTGCTCCAGGTAGGCGCGCAGGGTGTTCAGGCGGTGGGCGCGGGCGGCGGCCTCGATCTCCTCGAAGCGCGCCCCGTCCTCGATCAGGCGCAGCAGGTGCTCGTGCTCGTCCACGGAGGCCACCGCCCGGCCGGGCACGTACGCGAACGTGGAGGAGCGCAGCGCGGCCAGGCGGTTCCAGCCGCGGTGCACCAGGTCGTGCACGTGCTCGTTCTGGTGATGCTCGAACAGGATCGAGTGGAAGCGGCGGTTGAGCTCGGTGAACGTCACCGGGTCCCAGGCCGTCTCCGACTCCGTCATCGCGCGCATGGTCGCGTTCACCTCGCGGGCCGCCGCGAGGTCCTCGGCGGTCACGTGCGGGGCGCACTGGGCGGTGGAGAACCCCTCCACCAGCGCCAGCGTCTCCATGGTGTGGCGGTACTCGACCGGGTCGATGCCCACCACGGTGGCGCCCACGTTGCGCTCGTAGGCCACCAGCTTCTCGGACTGCAGGCGGCGGATCGCCTCCCGCACGGGCACCACGGACATGCCCAGCTCCGCGGCGATCTGGGACAGCACCAGCCGATCGCCCGGCTCGTGGCGCTGGTCCCGGATCCCCTCCAGGATCGCCTGGTAGGCACGGTCCGCCTTGGAGACGGGGGCGCTTCCGAGGCTGACCGTTCCGATGCCCGTACGGCTCATGCTCGCCCGTCGCCCTCCGGGGCCGGGGCGTCCGGCAGGGTCTTGCGGTACTCGTCGAATTTGGCCTTCCACTCGGCGTTCGGGGGGAACATCCCGTCCACCGGGTGGCCGGCCTTGACCTGCTCGTACGCCCAGGCGTCCTGGAGCTCCTGCTCGTAGGCGTCGTCCACGACCTCCTGGAGCAGGGACGGCGGGATGACCACCACACCGTCGTCGTCGCCGACGATGATGTCGCCGGGCTGCACGGTGGTGCCGCCGCAGGCGATGGTGCCGCCGACCTCCCAGGGGATGTGACGGCGGCCCAGCACGGCCGGGTGCGTGGCGCCGGCGTACACCTGGAGGCCGACCTCGGCGACGGCGGCGGAGTCGCGGATGCCGCCGTCCGTGATCACGGCGTTCGCGCCGTTCACCTGGGCGCGCAGGGCCAGGACGTCCCCGAGGGTGCCGGTGCCGTGCTCGCCACGGGCCTCCATGACCACCACGTCGTCCGGCTGCACCGAGTCGATGGCCCGCTTCTGGGCGTTGAAGCCGCCGCCGAACTCCTTGGCCAGGTCCTCGCGCTTGGGGATGTAGCGCAGGGTCTTGGCGTAGCCGAGGACGCGCCGACCCCGGTGGATCGGGCGCGGGCCGTCGATGGTCGCGTTCTGGACGCCGCGCTTCTGCAGCTGGGCGGTGAGGGTGGCCACCGCGATGGCGTCGATCTTGGCGCGCAGCTCCGGGGTCAGCAGGGAGCGGTCCGGCTGCGGGGCGCTCGCGACCCAGTGGCCGTTCTCGTCCACCGCGGACGACGACGGCGCCGCGGCCTGCGGGGCCAGGCCGGCGGCCTCGCGGGAGCCCCAGGCCTCCTCGCGCTGCACGTCGTCCACCTGCGGCTGCGCGCCGAACGGGGCCAGGGAGTGCTCCGAGTCGACGACCGTCGTCACCAGGCGGCCGGTGGTCGGTGCGCCGGGGGCGCTGGGGGCGTCCACCTCCACCTCGACGACGTCGCCCGGCTGGGCCACGGAGGACCCGGCGGGGGTGCCGGTGAGGATGACGTCGCCCTCCTCGAGCGTCATGAGCTGCGAGAGGTCGGCCACGAGCTGGCCGAACGGGAAGACGAGGCCCTCGGTGGTGTCGTCCTGGACGATCTCGCCGTTGACCCAGGTGCGCACGCGCAGGGCGGCCGGGTCCAGGCCCGCGGCGGAGATCACCGCGGGGCCGAGCGGGGTGTAGCCGTCGCCGGACTTGTTCTTGACGTTGGAGCCCTTGTCCGCGTGGCGGAGGTCGTAGAGGCCCCAGTCGTTGGCGGCGGTGATGCCGGAGACGTGCGACCAGCCCTCCTTTGGGCTGACGCGCCGGGCGGTGCGGCCGATGATCAGCGCGATCTCGCCCTCGTAGGCGAGCAGCTCGGTGCCGGCGGGGCGCTCGATGGTGTCGCCGGTGCGGGCGAGGGAGGTGCCGGCCTTGAGGAAGTAGCCGGGGGCCTGCGGGGACCGGCCGCGCTGGGCGATGCGGGAGGGGTAGTTCAGGTGGACGGCGAGCACCTTGCCCGGCCGGTTCTCCCGGACGGTGAAGTCGTGCTCGGTGACGGTGGGCGTGGGATCCGGTGTGCTCTGCGTCATGGTCTAGATCGTATACGATCTCGCGGGCCCGGGGAAGAGGTCGCACGTCCGGCAGACGCGCCGGGCCGACGTCGTCGTGGGCGCCCGCCGCGGCTCAGCGGGCCCGGTCGATCGACTCGTTCACCGCCGGGGCCAGGCGCCGCACGCCCTCCAGGAGCTTCTCGGCCGCCACGAACGAGTACGCCAGGCGCAGGGTGGAGTGCGTGCCCTCGACGGGGGTGAAGGCCGCCCCCGGCACGAACACCGCGCCCGCCTCGATGCCGCGGTGCATCACCTCGAGGGTGTCCACCCCGGCCGGCAGGGTGGCCCACAGGAAGAAGCCGCCCTGCGGGGTGATGAACTCGACCGCCGGGTCCCAGTGCTCACGCACCGCGTCCACGAGCGCCGCGGCCCGCTCGCGGTACAGCCCGGTCACGTGGCGGACGTGGCCCTGCCAGTCCAGCTGCGTGACGAAGGCGGTGGAGAGCATCTGCGAGTACGTGGACGCGTGGATGTAGGCGGACTCCGCGCACAGGTAGAACTCGCGCTTGAGCGCAACCGGCACGAGCGCCCAGCCGATGCGCACGCCCGGGGAGAAGATCTTGGACATCGTGCCGAGGTGGACCACGTTGTCCCGGTGGTCTGCGGCGATCGGGGCGACGGGCTCGCCGTCGAACGCGATCTGCCCGTACGGGTTGTCCTCCACGATGAGCACGCCGTGCTTCTCGCAGATCGCGCCCACCTCGGCGCGGCGGCCCGGGGGCAGCAGGGCGCCCGAGGGGTTCGCGAACGAGGGGATCGTGTAGAGGAAGGCCACGCGGCGGCCCTCGGCGGCCAGGCGGGTCAGGGTCTCGTCGAGGGCCGCGGGCACGAGGCCGTGGTCGTCGGTGCCCGTGGCCACGGCCTCGAGCTGCCAGGTGGTGAAGGTGGTCAACGCGCCCACGAACGTGGGGTCCTCCACCACGACGACGTCGCCCGGGTTCGCGAACGCCCGGCAGGCGGTGTCGATCGCGGCCTGCGAGCCGGGGGTGATGACCACGAGGTCGGGATCCGCGTCCGGGATGCCGTCGGCGGCCATCACGGCGGTCGCGGCGGCGCGCATCTCCTCGGTGCCCTGGCCGGGGCCGTACTGCAGGGACTCCGTGCCGAACCGGGTCATCAGGTCGGAGGCGATCCGGCCCAGCTCGTCGAGGGGCAGGTCGGCGAGCCACGGGTTCCCGCCCGCGAGCGAGATGAGGTTCGGGTCCATCGCGATGTCGAAGACGTCGCGGACCGCGGACTGCTTCACGCCGACGGCGCGCTGGGACAGGTGTTCTCGGAGGTTCCGCACGCTCGGCACCCTATAGCACGACGCGGCCGACGATGCAGGCCCGATGACGGGCGACGACGGCGGGTCGCGCGATCAGGGGGTGCTCGGCTCCTGGGCGGGGGACCACGTGCCCTGGGTCGGCTCGGCGGGACCCCAGGACGACTCGCCCTCCGGCGCCCACGTCTGCTCACCGGATCCGTCGCTCGGCTCCCCACTCGGCGCGGGGTCCCCCTGCGGGACGTCCACGGGCTCGCCGAGGCGGAGCGGCTCGAGCCCCAGCACGTCGTCGAGGTCCCGGCCGTCCACCTCGAGCCGGACCTGTCCCGCTGACGTGAAGGCGGCGGCGGTCGCCTGCAGCTGGGCGCGGATCCGCTCGGCCGTGCACTCGTCCTCCGGCGTCACGGTGCCGGTGAAGGTGAAGATCTCCACGTCGCCCGCGCGGCGGTGCCCGGTCGGGGTGAGGGTCTCGCGCGCGTCGAACACGGCGTTCCACAGCGACGGGTCGCCGTGCCAGCCGCGCTCGTCCGCGAACAGGAAGTCCAGGGCGGTGTCCGCCTCGTCCTCGGTGTCCGTCGGCACGGTCTGCACGGGCACCAGCAGGTCGCCGCAGCCGAAGGGCCGGCCGCTCGTCCCCGGGACCGCCTCCGCCTCGGCGACGGCGAGGTAGACCGTCAGCGGCTGATACCCCTCCGTCGCGGGCAGGGGCACGCCGTCGTCGGACGCCGAGTCCTCGGCCAGTCCGGGGTCGACCGCGCAGCCGGCCAGCAGGCACGCGGCGGCCACGGCACCCGTGATCCGCAGGGCGCGGGAAGGGGAGGTCGGGCGCATCGGGTACTCCTGGCGGTCGGGGGTCGGCGGCGTCGGACGGACCGACGGCCTCTCCATGCTACGGCCGTCCGTCTCGCCCGCCGCGAGCGGATGTGAGGCCTCCCGCGGGTGGGAAGGGGCCCGCGGGCGGACGGCCGCGGCGGGCTAGGCTGGAGGCCATGCCCGTGAGGAACCGTCGCGCCGCCGCCCTGCCCGCCAAGCTCAGCCGCTCCTGGCTGCTGGTCAACGCGGCCACCCCCGACGCGTTCGCCCCCGCCCTGGCCTCCGAGGCCGACTCCGTCATCTTCGACCTCGAGGCCGCCGTGCCGGAGGAGCAGAAGGACGCGGCCCGCCAGCACGTCGTGGACGCCCTCTCCGGCGGCATGACGGCGTGGGTGCGCATCTCCGCGACCTCCACGGACCACTGGCAGCGGGACCTCGAGGCGCTCACGGGTCTCGACGGCGTGCGCGGCGTCGTGCTGGCCGAGACCGAGGAGCCGGAGCAGGTCACGTTCACCGCGATGCGTCTGCGCGCCGGCACCCCGGTGATCGCCCTGCTGGAGTCCGCCCTGGGCATCGAGAACGCCACGGCCGTGGCCAAGGCGCCGGGCACGTTCCGTCTCGCCTTCGGCGTGAACGACTTCCGCAAGGACGTCGGCGTCGGCGAGGACCCGCTGGCCATGGCCTACGCCCGCTCCCGCATGGTGATCGCCTCCCGCGTGGGCGGTCTGCCCGGGGCGATCGACGGACCGCCCGGCAACACGGACGGTGAGGACGCGGTCATCCGCTCCTGCGCCGTCACCGCCTCGATGGGCATGACCGGCCGCCTCGTCCTGAACCCGGATCAGGTGGACTGGGTCAACCGGGCGATGTCCCCGTCCGAGGACGAGCTCGCGTGGGCCCGCGACCTGCTCGAGAAGCACGCGCAGGGCGCCGCCGTCGGCGACGGCTCGTACCTGCCCCGCGTGCTGCGTGCCCAGAAGATCGCGGACCTCGCGGACTCGTACGGGCTCTGGAACGCGTGAGCACGGCCGGGGCGCGCGCTTGAGTCCCCGCACCGACGGGTGGCTCCGCCCATGATGGCGTGGATCGACGGGCTGCCGCTGCTGTGGTCCATCGGGTTCTTCTGGATGCTGGCGATCCTGCGCACCCTGATCGTGTTCTCGCTCGGGCGGGGGCTGGCCTCCGGCGTCGAGCGGACCCGATGGTTCGCCCGCGTGATGGAGGGTCCCGTCTATGTCCGAGCCCAGCGCTTCATCCAGCGCCACGGGGTGTGGGCCATCCCGTTCTGCTACCTCACGGTGGGCATCCAGACGGCGGTGATCGGCTCCGCCGGCGTCGCCCGCATGCCCTGGCGCCGGTTCCTGCCGGCGGCCGCGCTCGGCACGTTCCTGTGGGGCGTGGTGTACGGGACCGTCGGGATGGCCGTGGTGTGGGCCGTCATCGGCGCGGCGCTCGGAGAGGGCCGGGGCGTCCTCGCCCTCGTGCTGATCCTCGCGGCCGTGGTCGCGTTCGTCGTCTGGCGCCGACGCCGTACGCTGCGCCGGCACGGGGCCGGGTGACGTCGTCGTCCGTGACGCGGGCCGGGGTCCGCCGCCGGGGGACTAGAGTTGGCCGCGTCTTCGCCCCGGCCAGCCGCCCCGCGGCCGGGGCCGCCACCCCTTCGGAAGGACCACCATGAGCGACGAGCGCGCCCGCAGCTTCTCCGCCTCCACCGCCTCCGCCGCCGACGACGGCGCCCGCGGCACCGGCACGACCCGCGTCAAGCGCGGCCTGGCGGACATGATGAAGGGCGGCGTGATCATGGACGTCGTCAACGCGGAGCAGGCGCGCATCGCCGAGGACGCCGGTGCCGTGGCCGTCATGGCGCTCGAGCGGGTCCCGGCCGACATCCGCGCCCAGGGCGGCGTGGCCCGCATGTCCGACCCCGACCTGATCGACGGCATCGTCGAGGCCGTGTCCATCCCCGTGATGGCCAAGGCGCGCATCGGCCACTTCGTGGAGGCCCAGGTGCTGCAGGCGCTCAAGGTGGACTTCATCGACGAGTCCGAGGTGCTCTCCCCGGCGGACTACGTGAACCACATCGACAAGTGGGACTTCGATGTGCCCTTCGTGTGCGGCGCCACCAACCTCGGCGAGGCCCTGCGCCGCATCACCGAGGGCGCGGCCATGATCCGGTCCAAGGGCGAGGCCGGCACCGGCGACGTCTCCGAGGCCGTGAAGCACATCCGCACCATCCGCAAGGAGATCGCCCAGCTCCAGGGCCTGGCCCAGGATGAGCTGTACGTGGCCGCGAAGGAGCTGCAGGCGCCGTACGAACTGGTGCGCGAGGTCGCCGAGACCGGCGCCCTGCCCGTCGTGATGTTCACCGCCGGCGGCGTGGCCACCCCGGCCGATGCGGCCCTGATGATGCAGATGGGCGCCGACGGCGTGTTCGTGGGCTCCGGCATCTTCAAGTCCGGCAACCCGGCCGAGCGCGCCCGCGCCATCGTCAAGGCCACCGCCCAGTTCGATGACCCGATGGCGGTCGCCGAGGCCTCCCGCGGCCTGGGCGAGGCCATGGTGGGCATCAACGTGGGCGACCTGCCCGCCCCGCACCGCCTGGCCGAGCGCGGCTGGTGAGCCGCGGAGTCCCGGGTGCCCGGAGGCCCTAGGGTCGGGGCCATGGTGAGTCCACAGAAGACCGTCGGCGTGTTCGCGCTCCAGGGCGATGTGCGGGAGCACGCCCACGTGCTCGGGTCACTGGGCGCGCGCACGCGCCCGGTGCGCCGCCCCGCGGACCTCGAGGGTCTGGACGGCATCGTGCTGCCCGGCGGCGAGTCCTCCGTGATGGACCGCCTCGCCCGGATCATGGGGCTCAAGGACCCGCTCATCGCCGCCCTCCGCGACGGCCTGCCCGCCTACGGCACGTGCGCGGGGCTGATCATGCTGGCCCGGGAGATCCGCAACCCGGCGCCGGATCAGGGCGGGCTCGGCGTGCTGGACGTGGCCGTGCGGCGCAACGCCTTCGGCGCGCAGGTCGACTCGTTCGAGGAGGACCTGGACGTCCCCGCGGTCGCGGCGGAGCCGGTGCACGCCGTGTTCATCCGCGCCCCCGCCGTCCTCCAGGCGGGGGAGGGCGTCGAGGTCCTGGCGAGCGTGCCGGCGTCGCGTCTGTCCGTGCCCGCGGCGGACCCGGGGCTCGACGGCGACGCGCGGCTGCCCGTGGCCGTGCGGCAGGGCCACCTGCTCGCCACGGCCTTCCACCCCGAGGTGACCGGCGACTGGTCCTTCCACCGGGCGTTCCTCGCGGGGCTCTGAGCGGCCGGCCCCGCGCGCGACGGGCGCGGGGCTCAGGCCTCCGCGAGGACCTCGGAGGTGACGCGGACGTCCTTCCGGGGGTCCAGGCCGAGCTCGTCGGCCACGGCCGTGGCGACGGAGGGCAGGGTGAGCACGCCGTCGTGCGCGTTGAGGCCCCCGGCGAAGCCCTCGTCCGCGGCCAGGGCCGCACGCCATCCGAGGTCGGCGATGCGCTTGATGTAGGGCAGCGTCGCGTTGGTCAGGGCCGAGGTGGAGGTCTGCGGCACGGCGCCGGGCATGTTGGAGACGCAGTAGTAGATCTTGTCCCCCACGAGGTACGTCGGATCCTGGTGGGTGGTGGCCCGCGAGTTCTCGAAGCAGCCGCCCTGGTCGATCGCGATGTCCACCAGCACGGAGCCGGGCCGCATGGACTCCACCATCTCGGCGGTCACCAGCTTCGGGGCCGCAGCGCCGGGGATCAGCACGGAGCCGATCACGAGGTCCGCGTCGGCCACGGTCTCGCCGATGTTCAGGTGGGACGAGGCCAGCGTGCGGATCCGGCCCTGGTGGACGGCGTCCAGCTGCGCGAGCCGCTCGAGGGAGATGTCCAGGACGGTCACGTCCGCGCCCATGCCCGCGGCGATCACGGCCGCCGCCTCGCCGGCCACACCTCCGCCGATCACGGCCACCCGGGCGCGGCGGGTGCCGGGCACGCCGCCCATCAGCACGCCCGAGCCGCCCTGCGGCTGGAGGAGGTGGTAGGCGCCCGCGGCGGGGGCCAGACGGCCGGCCACCTGGCTCATGGGGGCCAGCAGCGGCAGGGCGCGACCGCGGGTGACCGTCTCGTAGGCGATCGCCGTCGTCCCGGCGTCCAGGATCGCCCGCGTGCACGCGGGGGAGGCGGCCAGGTGCAGGTAGGTGAAGAGGACCTGGCCGCGGCGCAGGCGGCCGTACTCCTCCGGCTGCGGCTCCTTGACCTTGAGGACCAGCTCGGCGCGCTCCCAGAGCTCGTCGACGTCGTCGACCAGCTCGGCGCCGGCGTCGCGGTAGTCCTGGTCCGAGGCGCCGGAGCCGACACCGGCCCCCGACTGCACGAGGACCTGGTGGCCCGCGCGCACCAGCTCCTGGACCCCGCCCGGCGTCAGGGCGACACGGAACTCGTTGTTCTTCACTTCGGTGGGCACGGCGACCAGCATGCGGCGAATCTAGCCCATCCGGCCCGTCCCGTCATACTGGTGCGGTGACTCCCGCGCTGATCTCCCTCGTGGCCGTGCTCCTGCTCCTGGTGGGGCTGGTGGGCACCGTGTACCCCGTCCTGCCCGGCTCGCTGCTCAACCTCGTGACGGCTCTCGGCTGGGCCGCGCTGCTGGGTTCCCCCGCGTCCTGGACGTTCGGCGTCATCGCGGCCGGTCTCGCCGTGGCGGGGCTGAGCGCGTCCGCGGTGCTGACCGGCCGGCGGCTGCGGCGTGAACGCGTCACCCGTGGCCCGATCCTGTGGGGGGTGGCCGGCGCCGCCGTCGGGTTCTTCGTGATCCCGGTGGTGGGTCTGTTCCTCGGCTTCGCCGTCGGCCTGTTCGCCTCCCAGTGGGCCCGCACCCGGGACGCCCGGACCGCCCTGAGCAGCTCGATCGGCGCGCTCACGGCCATGGGTGTGGGCATGCTCGTGGAGTTCTGCTGTGCGCTGGGCTCGCTGACCGCCGTGGGCGTGGGCGCCCTGGTGCACGGCGTCACCGCCTGAACCGCCCGAGCCGTCCGCCCGGGTCACCCGGCGGCGGGCACCCTGCCGGTCTGGGCGAGGGCGGCGAAGCCGAGGACGTGCTCCCGCAGCTCCTGCGCGGCCGCCCGGCCGTCCCCGGTGGTGGAGGCGGCGAGGATCCGCCGATGGTCAGCCTGCAGGCCGGCGCGGACGGCGGGCCAGTCGGACAGCCCGGCCACGGTCTCGGTCACGTAGCCGATGGTCGCCTGGCGCAGGGAGTCCAGCATCATCGCCGTCACGACGTTCCCGCCCAGCGTGGCCAGCCGCACGTGGAACTCGGTGTCGAGCAGGTGGAAGTCCTCCTCCGGCAGCGCGGGGTCGTCCATCCGGTCCAGCAGGGCTTCCGCCTCGGCCAGGACGGCGACGCTCTCGGGGTCGCCGGACGTGGCGGCGGCAGCCTGCGCCGCATCGGTCTCGAGGAGCACGCGCGCGGCGACGACGTCGGCCATCGGCAGGGACCGCGTGGCGATGTGCAGGCGCAGCGCCCAGCCCAGCGCCGCGGACGGCTCGGAGACGACGACGGCGCCCGAGTTCGGCCCGGAGCCGGCGCTGGCGCGGATCAGGCCCATGGCGTCGAGCATCCGGGTGGCCTCCCGCACGGACGCCCGGGAGATGCCGAAGCGTTCGGCCAGGGTGCGTTCGCCGGGCAGCTTGTCCCCCACGGCCACGGCGCCGGAGCGCAACTCGGCCTCGAGCCAGTCGAGCACGATGGTGTAGGCGGGGGCAGCGGTCATGGACGGACCTTCCGAGGGGGCGGGACGGCGACCGCCCATCCTATCGACGGACGCCGCCCCGCTCGGGTGGTGCAGGTGGTCAGCCCGCCGCCGGCAGCATCCATGCCAGCACGTTGGACTGCAGGTACACGAGCGTGCACACCGCCAGCAGGAGCACGAGCGACCACACCACCACGCGGCGCAGGATCTCGGACTCCCGGCCCTCCATGCCGACCGCCGTCGCGGCGATCGCCAGGGACTGCGGGGAGATCATCTTGCCCACGACGCCGCCGGAGGTGTTGGCGGCCACCAGCAGGGCCGGATCGGCGCCGATGTTCGTGGCGGCGGTCTGCTGCAGGGTGGAGAACAGCGCGTTCGCGGAGGTGTCCGAGCCGGTCACGGCGGTGCCGAGCCAGCCGAGCACCGGGGACAGGAACACGAAGGCCGTGCCCAGGCCGGCCACCCACGTGCCCATGGCGACCGTCTGGCCCGAGAAGTTCATGACGTAGGCCAGGGAGAGCACGATCACGATCGTCAGGGCGGACCAGCGCATGCGGGCGAAGCAGCGGCCGATCTCGGCGAGCGCGTTCCCCACCGAGAGCGGGAACCGGCCGTCATGGTCGAACCGGGAGTAGACCACGGCCATGATCAGGCCGGCGATCAGCAGCAGCGTGCCGGGGGAGGCCAGCCACTCGAACTTGTACACGGTGCTTGCCAGCGGTGCGCCGGAGGCGTCGACGAGGTGCCCGTCGAGCCCGGGCCACGGGATCTTCGCGGTGACGGAGTTCAGGGCCGCGGTGATCGGGGGGACCAGCTTGGCCAGGGCGAACACGGCCACGACCACGATGTAGGGCAGCACGGCCATGAAGATCCGGCCGGGGGTGAGGTCCTGCGCCGCCGCGCGGGCGGGGGCGTCGAGGCGCTGGCGGGCCTCCTCGGCGCCGCGCGGCCGCCAGAAGCGCAGCAGCAGGACGGCGGCGGCGAGGGAGACCAGGGAGGCCACGACGTCGGTGAGCTCGTAGGAGAAGTGGGTCGAGGCCAGCCAGATGGCGACGGCGAAGCTCGTGCCGATCACGATCAGCGCCGGCCACGTCTGCCGCACGCCGCGCAGCCCGTCGATGATGAACACGAGCAGGAACGGCACGAACACGGCCACGAACGGGGCCTGGTGGCCGACGATCGCACCGATGTGCGAGGCGGGGATGCCGGTGAGCGTGCCGGCGGTGGTGATGGGGGTGCCCACGGCGCCGAAGGCCACGGGCGCGGTGTTCGCCAGCAGCACGGCGGTGGCCGCCCGCAGCGGGGGCACACCCAGGCCGAGCACCATGGTGGCCGTGATGGCCACGGGGGCGCCGAAGCCGGCGAGGGCCTCGAGCAGGCCGCCGAAGCAGAACGCGATGAGCACGGCCTGGATGCGGATGTCTCCGCCGCCGAGCGAGTCGAAGATCGCGCGCATGTCGTCGAATCGCCCGGAGAGCACGGTGACCTGGTAGAACCACAGCGCCATCACGACGATCCAGACGATCGGGAACAGGCCGAAGGTCGCTCCCTGGGCGGCGGCCAGCGCCGCCAGGTGGGCCGGCATGTGGAAGCCCAGCACGGCCACGAGCAGAGCCACCACGAGCGCGGCGAGTCCCGACTGCCAGGCCTTGAGGCGCAGGCCGAGGAGGGTGGCGAAGAACGTCAGCAGGGGCAGGACGCCGAGCGCGGCGGAGAGCGCGACGCTGCCGGCGGCATCGGGGGTGGGGGTGAAGGTGTGCACGGGGGTCTCCCGGTGGGCGAGGGGACGGGGCGGAATCCGGTCGGGCCGGTGATGGTCGGACCACTGTGGTCAGACCAAGGAGCGTACTGTGAGGGCGGTCACCTTGCAAGGGGCTGGCGTGATATGGTCTGACCACTACGGCACCCGTGTGCTGCCGCACCGCACGGCGCCCCAGGCGCCCCGTCCGGAACGGAGACCGGCATGAGAATCGCCCTGTTCGCCACATGCATCGTGGACGCGATGTATCCCAAGGTGGCCCTCGCCACCGTCCGCATCCTCGAGCGGCTCGGCCATGAGGTGGTCTTCCCGCCCGGCCAGGGCTGCTGCTCGCAGATGCACGTCAACAGCGGGTACGTGGAGGACGCCCTGCCCGTGGTGCGCAACCACGTCCGCACCTTCATGGAGGCCGACTACGATCTCGCCGTCGCCCCCTCCGGCTCCTGCGTGGCCTCGCTCGGCCACCAGCAGCCGGACGTCGCCCGCTCCTGCGGGGACGAGGGGCTGGCCCGCGACGCCGAGGTCGTCGCCTCCCGCACCCTCGAGCTGTCCCAGCTGCTCACGGACGTCCTCGGGGTGACGGACGCCGCGGCCCAGCTCGGCTCCTGGTTCCCGCACACCGTGACCTACCACCCCTCCTGCCACGGCATGCGCCTGCTGCGCCTGGGCTCGCGCCAGGAGGACCTGCTGCGCACCGTGGCGGACATCGACCTGCGCCCCCTGCCGGACGCCGAAGAGTGCTGCGGCTTCGGCGGCACCTTCGCCCTCAAGAACCCGGACGTCTCCGCCGCCATCGCGGAGGAGAAGATCGAGAAGGTCACCGCGTCCGGCGCCTCCCTCTGCACGGGCGGGGACGCCTCCTGCCTGCTCCACCTGGACGGGGCCATGCACCGTCGAGAGGCGCGCGGCCAGGACGGCCGCCCGCTGCGCACCGTGCACCTCGCCGAGATCCTCGCGGCCACCCGGGAGAACCCGCTCGAGGTCGACGGCCCCGTCGAACTGTCCATCCCCGCGTCCGCCGGCGTCCGCCGCGGACTGTCCGCCCGTGTACAGGAGGCCCGCCGATGAGCACCGCACCCACCCGCGTGCGCCTGGGAATGCCCACCGTCCGCCCCGTCCACGGCGAGGGCGAGATCCTGCTGAACACCCCGTTCCCCGAGTCCGCCCGCGAGCAGCTGAAGAACGGCCAGATGCGCGCCAACATCCGCCGGGCCACCCACACCATCCGTGCCAAGCGTGCCGGCGTCGTCGAGGAGCTGCCGGACTGGCAGGAGCTGCGCGCCGCCGGCTCCGCGCTGAAGCAGTCCGTCATGGCGGACCTGCCCGCGCTCCTGGAGCGGCTCGAGTCCGAGGTCACCGCGCGCGGCGGCGTCGTGCACTGGGCCCGGGACGCGGCCGAGGCCAACCGCATCATCACGGAGCTCGTCACCGCCAAGGGCGTGGACGAGGTGATCAAGGTCAAGTCCATGGCCACCCAGGAGATCGGCCTGGACGCCGCGCTCGAGCATGCCGGCGTGGCCGCCGTCGAGACGGACCTGGCCGAGCTCATCGTCCAGCTCGGCCACGACCGGCCCAGCCACATCCTCGTCCCGGCGATCCATCGCAATCGCCGGGAGATCCGGGACATCTTCCTCCGGGAGATGCCGGACACGGACGAGAGCCTCACCTCCGAGCCGGCCGATCTGGCCGAGGCCGCACGCCGGCACCTGCGCGAGAAGTTCCTGAGCACGAAGGTGGCGATCTCCGGGGCGAACTTCGGCGTCGCCGAGACGGGCACGCTCTCCGTCGTCGAGTCGGAGGGCAACGGCCGCATGTGCCTGACCCTGCCGGAGACGCTGATCACCGTGATGGGCATCGAGAAGCTCGTGCCCACCTTCGAGGACCTCGAGGTGTTCCTGCAGCTGCTGCCGCGCTCGTCCACGGGCGAGCGGATGAACCCGTACACCTCCATGTGGACGGGCGTCACCGAGGGCGACGGTCCTCAGGAGTTCCACCTGGTCCTGCTGGACAACGGCCGCTCCGCGGTGCTGTCCGACCCGAAGGGCCGTTCCGCGCTGCACTGCATCCGCTGCTCGGCGTGCATGAACGTGTGCCCCGTGTACGAGCAGACCGGCGGCCACGCCTACGGCTCGGTCTACCCGGGCCCGATCGGCGCGATCCTCTCCCCGCAGCTCACCGGTGTGGACGCGGGGGAGAACGGCACCCTGCCCTACGCCTCCACGCTGTGCGGCGCGTGCTACGACGTCTGCCCCGTGGCCATCGACATCCCCTCGATCCTCATCCACCTCCGGGACGAGGACGTGCAGGCCACCCACGCCGCCCGGAAGGCCCTGCGCACGGAGAAGGACGCCGCTGCCGGCCCCCTGGCCCGCGCCAAGGCGGCGGTGGAGTCCGTCACGCCCTCGCAGATGGACGTGGCGATGAAGGGCGCCTCCGTGGTGATGTCCTCGGGTCGGCGCATGTCGCTGGCCGAGCGGGGCCTGGGGTTGGGCCGGGTCGCGGCCGGGCCGGACCGGGTGCTCGGCTGGCTGCCGGGCATCGCCGGCGGGTGGACCGACGAGCGTGACGTGCCGGCGCCCCCGCGGGAGTCCTTCCGCAACTGGTGGGCCCGCCACAAGGATGAGACCGAGCACCGGACCGCCCTGGACGGCGTCGCCGGGCTGGACCGCCAGGAGGACGAGCACGTCGAGGAGGACGGACGATGAGCGAGGCGAAGGCCGAGATCCTGCGGCGCATCCGCGAGGCGACGGCGGACGGGCCGGTCGCGGACCCGGTGCAGCGCACCTACCGGCGGACCTCCTCCCGGGACCGGGCCGAGGTGGTGGAGATGCTGCGCGATCGGCTGATCGACTACCGGGCCTCCGTGCGGGACGAGACCGAGGAGACGGTGGCCGCGGCCATCGCCGAGCTGCTCGGCCCGGACGCCCGGTACGTGGTGCCGGCCGGCCTGGAGCCGGACTGGCTCCCCACGGACTCCCGCGGGGCAGGCCGGGAGCGCATCACGGAGCCCGCGGTGGGCCACACGGGGGAGCGGGCCGCGGTCCGCGGCGCCCACGACGGCGAGCGCGAGCCCCTCAGCGTGGACGCGCTGAACGAGGTGGACGCGGTGGTGACGTCCTCGACGGTCTCCTGCGCGGAGACCGGGACGATCTTCCTCAGCGGCCGCCCCGACGAGGGCCGCCGGGCGATCACCCTGGTCCCGGACCACCACGTGTGCATCGTGCCGCTGGACTCCGTGGTGGAGCTCTTCCCGGAGGCGCTGGCCCGCGTGGAGGCGACGGCGCCGATCACCATGATCTCCGGTCCCTCGGCCACGAGCGACATCGAGCTCGAGCGCGTCGAAGGCGTGCACGGGCCGCGCCGCCTGGACGTGATCCTGCTCGACCGCGCTCGCTGACGCGGGCGCGGTATAGCAGGGGATCGAGCGGGTCAGGCCCCCTCGACGACGGCGCCGCCGGCGCGGCCCGTCTCGAGGTGGGCCTGACGCTCCCGCACGCCGCCGTACAGGGCGACGAACAGCAGCGCGAGACCGGCGGTCACGAGCAGGTGTTCGAGCCCGGCGATGCCCGGGATGGCGGCCGAGGTCTCGGCGGGCGTCAGGCGGAAGACCGTGTCGAGGGCGAGGACCACCAGGGTCACGGGCCGCCCCCGGCGGAGGCCTCAGATGATCGAGCGGCCCTCGCGGCGGGCCGCGGCCCAGTCGGCGACGAAGCCGCGGGCGATCGCGACGAGGACGGCCAGCACGAGGACGGGCCACATCAGGACGTACAGGGTGAGACCGACGGTCATGCGGATGCTCCTTGTGAGTCGATGGACGGGGGATCAGGACACGGGGGCCGAGGCGCGCTCGACCTGCGGCAGGTCCTCGGTCGCGGGGTCGAAGTCGCCGGTCACGCGCGCGATCCGGTCGAAGTCGAAGTCCTGCCCGGAGCGGACGGACAGCCCCCAGCACACGAGGAAGGACACGGCGTAGGCCACGAGCGAGCCCGTGAGGGTGGCGTAGTCCCGCAGGAAGCCGTAGCCGAGGAACAGCATCACGACCGAGGCGATCGCGCCGACCACGACCGCCGGACGCAGGCCGAAGAAGCCGAAGCACATGATGCCCAGCACGACGCCCACGCCGAGGATCGCGAGGGTCTCCACCACGAACGCCCAGGCTCCCTCGATCGGGATCCACTCGAAGCGCACGGGCAGGAACACGGCCAGCGCGGCGAGCACGGACACCGTGAACGCGACGTTGGTGATCCTGCCCCAGTAGAAGGACGCGATCACGGGGAACACGAGGCAGCCCCACAGGGCGCCCACGAAGACCAGCAGGTCGAGGATGTCGAACTTGGCGGTGGCGAAGTACAGGGCCGCCGCCGTCGCCACGATCATGGTGATGCGGCCGATCAGCAGCATGGTCTTCGGGTCGGCGTTCTTGCGGCCGACCGACTGGCCGTAGACGTCCGTCATCACGATCGACGAGAGGGCGGACAGGTCCGAGTCGGCGGTGGAGGACAGCGAGCCGATGATCATCAGGAACGCCAGGGCCACGAGCGCCAGCGGCAGGTGGTCGGCGACCATCTGCGGCAGGAGGTTGTTGACGTCGCCGTCGAGCGGCTCGACGCCCAGGTAGAGCGCCATGACGCCGAGCATGCCGACGCCGATCACGGTGCCGCCGTAGCCGAGGGTGGCCGTGATGAAGGTGGGCTTGATGAGGTCCTCACGCACGGCGAAGAGGCGCTGGGCGATGGTCTGGTTGCCGATCGCGTAGGCCAGCACGGCGGCGATGTACGGCGCCCCCTGGTTCATGAACGCCTCGGAGGAGAAGAAGCTTTGCTGCTGGGCCGTGACGTGGCCGGCCTCGACGCCGGCCTGGAACATGCCCGGGCCGCCCGCGGCGAAGAACACGGCGGGGATGATGATGACGGTCGCGCCGAGCATGGCCATCACCTGGGCGAAGTCGGTGAGCACGGAGGCGCGGAAGCCGGACCACAGGGTGTACAGCAGCACGCCCGCGGCCACGATCAGGATGCCCGCGCCGAAGGACAGCGGGGACAGCAGGGAGATCAGGGCGCCGCCGGCGATGAAGTTGGAGGTCAGGGAGATGACGGAGCCGAGCACGTTGGAGCCGGCCAGCATGAGCTGCGACGAGCGGCCGTGCCGGGCGTACATGACCTCGGCGAGGGTGTGGGCGCGCGGCGCGACCGCGCGGATGCGGCGGCCGAACGGGTAGATGAACAGGATCATCAGGGCGCCCCAGAGGCCGTAGTGGAGGGGGCCGGAGACGCCGTACGTGTAGCCGGCGGTCACGGAGGCGTACATGGAGGCGGCCCAGATCCAGGTGGCCGTCATGGAGGCGGCGGACACGCCGAAGCCGATCCGATTGCCGGCCGTCATGTAGGCGTCGGCGTTCTCCTTCTTCTTGGAGATGGCCACGGACATGATCATGGTCCCGCCGTAGAACGGCGCGACGAGCAGGATCACCCCGATCACGCCGAGCTGGGTCAGGGATGCTGCGTCCTGGGAGGGCGGCATCGGACTTCCTTTCGCACGAGTGACTGTGGACGTCCCGATCCCCCGGCGCGGTCCGGTCAGGGCACGGCTCCGCAGGGCGGAAGGTGGCGTACCGATCACGTCGCGGCCAGGGGGCCGGGGAGGTGGAGGGCATCCCGCCGGGTCCCGAGTCCACGAACGGCGAGCTCTCTGCTCAAGCCATCGCGGTCCCTCGGCCCTGGGCGGCGCTGTCAACACCGGCATCCTGGCGGAACGAGCCCACCCGGATGGGGTGATCATCACATGATCGGCGCAGAAATGGCAAAAACATAGATCCTTTTCAGCAGGGCGGGGACCATGAGTGCCCGGCGCAGAAGCCGGACAGAATGGGCGGATGACCGTTCCTTCCGGCTCCCCGGCCGCTCCCTCCGCCCCCGCTTCCCCACGACGGCGCCGCGCCCTGGCGGCGGCGCTGGCCGTCGCCGTCGCGGTGCAGCTGGTGGTGCTGTACCTGCCGGGCGAGCAGGTGCCGGAGGCCGGGTTCACCGTGCCCGGACTGGACAAGGCGATCCACGTGGCCGTGTTCGCGCTGCCCGCGTTCCTCGCCGTGTGGCGGGGGCGGAGCGCGTGGTGGGCGCTGCCGTTCGCGGTGCACGCGCCGGTGAGCGAGCTCGTGCAGCACGCGTGGGTGCCGCTGCGGACGGGGGACCCGGTGGATGTCGTCGCGGATCTGGCGGGTGTGGTGCTCGGCGTGGTCGCCGCGGGGCGCCGCCGGATTGGAGGATCGGGGGCGTCGGGCGTATGATGGTCCGGTGCACTCCTGCGGGAGGGCATGACCTGGGGCTATAGCTCAGTTGGTAGAGCGTTTCGTTCGCAATGAAAAGGTCAGGGGTTCAATTCCCCTTAGCTCCACGGACCGTCCCGGTCCGCGATCCTCGAGGTCGCGGGCCGGGACTTTCTCGTGACGGGGGCGTGTGCGCCTGCCCTGCCCTCACCCCCGGGAGGGGGGCCGGCGCTTCCGGGGGGACCCCCCGGGTGTCTACAGTGCCGGGGTACGTCAGCGCGGACGTGATGCGGTCGTGTCACCGCAGGTCAGTCGCGCTTCTGCCGCCCCGCACGGGGCCGTTCGGCCCGGCCCGGGCCGGGAAGGGGACGCCGATGCGCATCAGCGTGCTCACCCACATGCTCCACCCCATTCGTTCGCCCTACGAGGGCGGGCTGGAGATGCACACGGCCATGACCGTGGAGCACCTCGTGCGCCGGGGCCACGACGTCACCGTCTACGCGCGGGAGGGCACCCGGGTGCCGGGCGACGTCGTCGCCGTGCTGCCCGCCGAGGGCGCCGGCCCGGGCCGCGCGGGCGC
>NZ_KV825072.1:0-536 GCF_001816085.1 Micrococcus sp. HMSC31B01 | reverse complement strand
CCGCTTACACAGACAAGTTGACACGCCCTGTCGCGAAGCAGGATCAGGGCTCTGGGCACGATCAGTGCGGCGATCAACAGGGACACCACCGCATCGGCGCGATTCCAGCCGGTGGTGGCGATCACGATCGCCGAAACGATCACTGCGACCGATCCCAGGGCGTCGTTGAGTACCTCCAGGAACGCGGCCTTCATGTTCAGGTTCTCACCTCGGGAAGAGGCCAGGATCGCCAGACCGATGAGGTTGCCAGCCAAACCGATCACCCCGAACCAGAGCATCGCGGTGGATTCGACCTCGGGGGGTTCGATGAGCCGGCGTACGCCCTCCACGGCTACGAAGCCGCCCACGGCCAGCAGCACCGCGGCCTGCGCGGCCGCGGCGATGATCTCGGCGCGCTTGTACCCCCAGGTGCGCTTGTCCGTGGCCGGGCGCAGCGCCAGGGTCGCGGCGGTCAGGGCGATCAGCAACCCGGCTGAGTCAGTAAACATGTGCCCGGCGTCGGCCAGCAGGGCGTGTCAACTTGTCTGTGTAAGCGG
>NZ_KV825071.1:0-3261 GCF_001816085.1 Micrococcus sp. HMSC31B01 | reverse complement strand
TCAACAACGTCATGACCTCTTACATCTAGGACGGACGCCGCCCGGGCCGCGGATGTGATCGGCGTCACCGGGCAGGGAGTTTGCCCTGGCTCCCTCGGAGGAGGACAGTAGATCGGTGGAAAATCCCCAGAATCCTCTCGCGGGCCGCGTGCCCGACGTCGAGCCGTCCGCCCGCGTGGCGGCGTCGACGGCCACCCGTCCCGACGACGCCACCCCCGACTGGCGCGGCCGCCCGTTCCTCGGCCAGCCCGGCCCGCTGGCGAACCTGTTCTCCGTGGAGCTGTGGGAGCGCTTCTCCTTCTACGGCATGCAGGCGATGCTCGTGTACTACATGTCCTGGACCGCCGCGGAGGGCGGCCTCGGGATCGACCCGGCCGTGGCCACGGGCATCGTCGGCGCCTACGGCGGCATGGTGTACGTGTTCTGCATCCTCGGCGGCTGGGTCGCCGACCGCCTGCTCGGTTCCGAGCGCACCATGTTCGTCAGCGCCGTCGGGATCATGTTGGGCCACATCGCGCTGGCCCTCGTCCCGGGCGTCCCGGGCCTGACCCTGGGCCTCGTGCTCGTCGCCGTCGGTTCGGGCGGCCTCAAGGCCAACGCCACGAACCTCGTCGGCTCCCTGTACTCCCGCGAGGACCCCAAGCGCGATGCCGGCTTCTCCATCTTCTACATGGGCGTGAACATCGGCGCCCTCTTCGGCCCGCTGCTCACCGGCCTGGCACGCGACACGATGGGCTTCCACGTGGGCTTCGGCCTCGCCGCCGCCGGCATGGCCATCGGCCTGGCGCAGTACGCCCTGACCCGCAAGAACCTGCCCACGGACGTGCACCGGGTCCCGGACCCGCTGCCGCGGTCGCAGTACGGCCGCTGGGGCCTGATCGGTCTGGGGATGGTCGCCGTCGTCGTGGCCCTGTTCCTCACGGGCGTCGTCACCCTGGGCAACCTCTCCGACGCCGTCGTCGTGCTCGCCGCCGTCGCGGCCATCGCGATCTTCGCCGTCCTGCTGACCTCCACGAAGGTCACGGAGGAGGAGCGCTCGCGCGTGAAGGCGTTCATCCCGCTGTTCATCGGCACGTCCGTGTTCTTCGCCCTCTTCCAGCAGCAGTTCACCGTGATCGCGCTGTACTCCGAGAACCGCCTCGACCGGAACCTGTTCGGCTGGCTCATGCCCATGGAGTGGGTCAACTCCATCAACCCGATCTTCATCATCGTGTTCGCCCCCGTGTTCGCCGCGCTGTGGACCAAGCTGGGCACCCGCCAGCCCGCCACCCCGGTGAAGTTCGGCATCGGCATTGTCCTGATCGGCATCGCCTTCCTGCTGTTCATCCCGGTGGCCGACGTCGTCGCCGTGCCGCTGCTGTGGCTGACGCTGATCCTCTTCGTCTGCACCATGGGCGAGCTGCTCGTCTCCCCGGTGGGCCTCTCCCTGGCCACCAAGGTCGCCCCGCGCAGCTACCCGGTGATGATGGTGTCGCTGTACAACCTGTCCGTCGCCCTGGGCACGGCCCTGGCAGGCTCCCTGGCCGGCTCCTACTCGGAAGAGAACGAGGTGGGCTACTTCGGCGTGATCGGCGCGGTCACCCTCGGCGTGGGCCTGCTCGTGCTGGCCATCGCCAAGCCGGTGCGTCGCGGCATGCGCGGCGTGCTCTGAGCGCGCCAGTGGCGCGAATCACGCGCCGCTCGGTAGTCTGCGAGACGACGTCATCACTCCCGACCACGCAAAGGACGCGCACTCCATGAGCTCCATCCCCGAAGGCCTGAAGTACTCCGCCGAGCACGAGTGGATCGCCAAGGCCGGTGCCGCCGGCACGGTCCGCGTGGGCATCACCGACTTCGCCCAGGACGCGCTGGGTGACGTCGTGTACGTGGACCTGCCGGAGGTCGGCACCGAGGTCACCGCGGGCACCGCGGTGGGCGAGGTCGAGTCCACGAAGTCCGTCTCGGACATCTACGCCCCGGTCTCCGGCACCGTGGCCGCCGTCAACGACGAGCTCGACGGCGAGCCCGGCCTGGTCAACTCTGCCCCCTACGAGGGCGGCTGGCTGTTCGAGATCACCCTCGCGGACGAGGCCCAGCTCGAGGGCCTCATGGACGCCGAGGGCTACGCCTCGCACACCAGCTGAGCCCCGTCCGCCGTCGCCCCGTCGCTGGCCGGCGGGGCGACGGCGTCCCCTTCGTCTCTCCATCCGGCGCCGCGGCGCCGGCCCCCGCACAGGAGCACCCCATGAACCAGCCCGGACGTGAACCGGACCTGTCCACCTCCGCCATCAACCTCACCGAGCTGGCGCCGCTGGTCTCGGCGGACCTCACCCGCGAGGAGTCGGACGCGATCCGCGCCCTCCCGGCCGGTTCCGCGCTGCTGCTCGCCCACGAGGGCCCGGACCAGTCCGCCCGCTTCCTGCTGGACGAGGACGTGGTCTCCGTGGGGCGCCACCCGGACGCGGACATCTTCCTCGACGACGTCACCGTCTCCCGTCGTCACGCGGAGTTCCGGGCCGAGGACGGCGGCCACCGGCTCGTGGACCTGAACTCCCTCAACGGCACCTTCGTGAACCACGACCGCGTGGACGAGATCCTGCTGCGCTCCGGGATGCACGTGCAGATCGGCAAGTACCGGCTCACGTACTACGCCGGGCCGGCGCGGGGCTGAGCCGTCATCCTCGTGACCGATCCGCGCCCGCGCCCCGACGCCGTCCCCACCGCCCGCCCTGCGGGCCGGCTGGGCATCGGCGAGGTCGTAGCCTCCCTCGAAGTCGAATTCCCCGGCGTCACCGCGTCCAAGGTGCGCTTCCTGGAGGACCGCGGCCTCGTGCTGCCCGAGCGGACCAGCGCCGGCTACCGGCGCTTCCGGCCCGAGGACGTGGACCGGCTCCGGTTCGTCCTCGCCCTGCAGCGCGACCACTTCCTGCCGCTCAAGGTGATCGCCGACCACCTGGCCGCGCTGGACCGCGGTGAACGCCCCACCGGCCTGCCCGGAACCGCGGCGGCCCCGGCGTCCTCGGACGCGGAGCGGCTCGGCCGCGAGGTCGCCGGGGGCCGCCGGTCGTGGACCCGTGCCGAGCTCGCCGCCGAATCCGGGGCGGGCGAGGAGCTGCTGGCCGAGCTGGATCAGTACTCGCTCCTGCCCGTCGATCCCGACGGCGGCTACCCGAGCCACGCGATGGACGTGGCCCGGGCCGCCGTCGTGCTCGCGGGCCACGGCCTGGAGCCCCGGCACCTGCGCCCGCTGCGGGCCGCGGCCGACCGCGAACTGGGCCTGGT
>NZ_KV825070.1:0-4289 GCF_001816085.1 Micrococcus sp. HMSC31B01 | reverse complement strand
GCCGGCGGCGTCGATGGTGCGCCCGCCGGTCGCCTCGGCCAGCTCGGCCTCCACCTGCTCGAGGGCGGCGGCGTGGTCCGGCACGCCGGAGCCGGGGACGCCGATGCGCTCCACCAGGCCCTGGGCGAGGACGGGCACCGGGGCGTCCGTGCCGTCGTCGGCCAGCTCACGGAGCTGGTACTTCAGGGACGACGAGCCGGAGTTGATGACAAGGACGAGCACGGGGGACTCCTTCCGGGGCGTCAGCCCTGGGCCTGGGCCTGGATGGCGGTGATGGCGACGGTGTTGACGATGTCCTCCACGGTGGTGCCGCGGGAGAGGTCGTTGACGGGCTTGTTCAGGCCCTGCAGCACGGGCCCGACGGCGACCGCCCCGGAGGACTGCTGGACGGCCTTGTAGGTGTTGTTGCCGGTGTTCAGGTCCGGGAACACGAACACGGTGGCCTGGCCGGCCACCTCGGAGCCGGGCATCTTCGAGGCCGCGACGGAGGCGTTGATGGCGGCGTCGTACTGCAGCGGGCCCTCCACCTTCAGCTCGGGGGCGCGCTCCCTCACGAGCTCCGTGGCGGCGCGGACCTTGTCCACGGACTGCCCGGAGCCGGAGGCGCCCGTGGAGTAGGAGAGCATGGCGACGCGCGGGTCCACCCCGAACTGGGCGGCGGTGGCCGCGGACGCCACGGCGATGTCCGCGAGCTGCTGCGCGTCCGGGTCCGGGTTCACGGCGCAGTCGCCGTACACGAGGGCGCGGTCCGGCAGCAGCATGAAGAACACCGAGGAGACGATCGAGACGCCCGGCTTCGTCTTCACGAACTCCAGCGCGGGGCGGATGGTGTTGGCGGTGGTGTGGGCGGCGCCGGAGACCATGCCGTCCACGTCGCCCAGGTGGACCATCATCGTGCCGAAGTAGGCGCCCTCCTGCATGACCTCGCGGGCGCGCTCGGCGTCCACGCCCTTGTGGACGCGCAGCCGGGCGTACTCCTGCGCGTAGCGCTCCAGGTCCGGGGAGTCGGCGGGGTCCACGAGCTCGATCCCGGTCAGGTCCACGCCCTCGCGGGAGGCCAGCTCCCGCACGGCGGCGGCCGGGCCGAGCACCACGAGGTCGCAGACGTCGCGGCGCTGGAGGATCTCGGCGGCGCGCAGCACGCGGGCATCCTCGCCCTCGGGCAGCACGATCCGGCGGCGGTCCGCGCGGGCGCGGGAGATCAGCTCGTGCAGGAAGCGCAGAGGGGTGACGACGTCGGTGCGTGGCAGGTCGAAGCGGGCCAGCAGCTCGTCCCCGTCCACGCGCTGGTGCCAGGTGCCCAGGGCGGCGGCGGTCTTGCGGGGCTGGGCGCTGGAGAGCTCGGAGCGCACCCGGGAGACCTTCGCGGCGGTGGTGAACGTGTCGTCGTGGGTGACGAACACGGGGAAGGCCGCGCCCAGGTAGAGCCGCTGGAGCTGGCGGTTCGGGAGGATGCCGTTGGTGAGGATCATGCCGGAGGGGGTGGGGAAGTCCGGGGTCAGCGAGGAGGCCACGGTGGCCAGGATCGCGTCGGAGCGGTCGCCGGAGACGATCACGAGCGCGCCCTCGCGCAGGACCTCGAGGAAGTTGCCGCCCTCCATGGAGACGGCCTTGACCTCGGCGACGTCGCGGTCCAGCGTCTCCTGCCCGGCCATCTGCTCGAGCCCGAGCGCGTCCGCCACCTCGGCCACCGAGGGGTGCGCGAGCTCGGTCAGCTCGGGCAGCACGTACACGGGCCAGGCGTGGCGGCCGGGGCGCACGGCCGCGCCGACGGCGTCGAGGTCACGGGGGTCCGCGCGGTTGACCATGACGGCCAGCAGCTCGACGCCGGCGTCGTCGAGGGTGCGCCGGGCCAGGTCCACGACGTCGGCCGCCTGCTCGGGTGTCAGGTCCGCGCCGGAGACCACGGCGACCACGGGGGTGCCGAGGTTGCGGGCGAGCTGGGCGTTGAGGTCGAGGTCGGCGGCCGGGTCCGGGCTGATCAGGTCGGTGCCCTCCACCACCACGACGCCGCCCGCCGCCCGCATGGCGTCGTACTGCTCCACGCAGCGCTGCTGGACCTCGTCGCCGCGGCCCTCGGCCATGAGGGTGCGGGCCTCGGCCGCGGTGAGGCCGCCGCGGGCCTGCTCCGGGGAGAGGCCGTACTGCTCGCGCATCAGCAGCACCATGGGGTCGGTCTCCACGTCGTCGCCGGGCACCACGGGGCGGAAGTAGCCCACCGTGCCGGAGCGCCGGTACAGCGAGTCGGCCAGGCCCAGGCTGACGAGGGACTTGCCGGCGCCGGTGGACGTGGTGGAGACGAAGATTCCCTGGGGCATGGCGGACCTTCCGGTGGAGGACGGGGCTCGTCGTTCACGGTACCGAGGCCGCGGCGTCGGGGCCCGTCCCGGCCGACGCGGATCGACGTGAGTGAGGCGTGTCTCTCACGCGCGTGACACACATGACTGCACTCGCCCCGTCAAGCATTAAGGACCCTCCCATGGCAACGAGAGCCGACCGCGGCCGCCCCGTGCACAACCCCGACATCATCGGGTTCACGGACGCCGAGCTCAACGAGACCCCCATCTGGCCGAAGTGGAACTCGCTGGGACCCGGCATCGTGGCGGCCGCCACGGGCGTGGGCGCCGCGGACCTCGTGGCCACCCTCACCGCCGGCTCCCGCTACGGCTACATGCTCCTGTGGGCCGTGATCCTGGGCGTGATCTTCAAGATCGTGCTCGTGGAGGGCGTGGGCCGCTGGTACCTGTCCACCGGCAAGACGATCTTCCAGGGCTGGCGCACCCTCGGGGCCTGGACGTCCTGGTACTTCGGCCCGTACATCCTCATCTGGGGCATCGTGTACGGGGCGACGGCGATGTCCTCCACCGCCCTGCCGCTCGCGGCGCTGTTCCCCGGTGTGGACAGCAAGGTGTTCGCGATCGCCGCGGGCCTGATCGGCCTGGGACTGGTCTGGCTGGACAAGTACCGGCTCATCGAGTGGCTCATGACGGTGCTGATCGGCGTCATGTTCGTGACGGTGCTGCTCTCCGCGGCGCTGACGGCCCCGAACCTGGGCGAGATCCTCGCCGGTCTCGTGCCGCGCCTGCCCTCCGGCGATCCCCAGGCCATGTTCTACGTGCTCGGCCTGGCCGGCGGCGTGGGCGGCACCATCACCCTCGGCGCGTACGCCTACTGGCTGCGGGAGAAGGGCTGGAACGTCCCGAAGTACATGCGGGTGATGAAGTTCGACAACGCGACGTCGTACATCCTCACCGGCATCTTCGTGATCGCCACCATGATCATGGGCGTCGAGCTGCTCCACTCGGCCGGCCTGGCGATCTCCTCCGGTGACCGCGGCCTGCTCGACGTCGGCAACGTGCTCGCCGAGCGCTACGGCCAGGCGTACTCCGTGGTGTTCCTGGTGGGCTTCTTCGCCGCGTCCTTCTCCTCGCTTCTGGGCGTGTGGCACGGCGTCTCCCTGATGTTCGCGGACTTCTGGACGAACTTCCGCCGCCCCGCGGACGAGCTCGACCAGGACGACGCCCCCTCGCTGGCCTCGAAGCCGGGCCGCTTCTTCCTGCTGTGGCTGACCTTCCCGCCGATGACCCTGCTGTTCCTGGATCGCCCGATCTTCCTGATCCTGCTCTACGGCACGCTCGGCGCCTTGTTCATGCCGTTCCTGGCCGTGACGCTGCTGTTCCTGAACAACAAGAAGGAGGTGCCGGCCCAGTTCCGCAACGGCTGGATCCGCAACACGCTGCTGGGCCTGACGGCCGCCGTGTTCGTGGCGATCGGCGTGAACGAGCTGTGGAAGGCCCTGCAGCCGCTGATCGGGGGCTGACCGGGTGGCCGGCCGGGTGGGCTCCGACTCGGCCGGCCCTGGCCGGTGACCACGGGCGGCGCAGCGGGCACACTGGTGCCATGATCGTCGCCTTCTCCGTCGCTCCCTCCGGCCAGCCCGCCGACTCCGCCCACCTGCCCGGGGACGCGGACACCGCCTCCGTGCACCGGGCGGTGGCCGCCGCCGTCGCCGTGGTCCGCGCCTCCGGCCTGCCCCACCGCACCTCCTCGATGTTCACGGAGATCGAGGGCGACTGGGACGAGGTGATGGAGGTCGTGCGCGGCGCCGTGGACGCGGTCTCCTCGTACGGCTCCCGGGTCTCGCTCGTGCTCAAGGCGGACATCCGCCCCGGCCACTCGGGCGAGCTGGACGGCAAGCTCGAGCGCCTCGAGGCGGCGCTCGCCGAGGACGGGAACGGGGACGCGGCGGACGCCCGCTGATCCCGGCTGACCCCCAGCCCCCCACCCCC
>NZ_KV825069.1:0-11182 GCF_001816085.1 Micrococcus sp. HMSC31B01 | reverse complement strand
CCCGGTCACCTCCGAGAGGTGACCGGGCCTGCGGGACGCGCGGGGCGCCGTCGTCCGGGACGGACCCGGCCGCGGCGGATCAGCGCGCGTAGTACTCGACCACGAGCTGCTCCTCGCAGGTCACGGGGACCTCGGAGCGCTTCGGGCGACGGGTGAGGGTGGCGCGCAGCTTGTCGATCTCCACGGTCAGGTAGCCCGGGGTGGCGGGCAGGACCTGCTGGTGGGCGCCGGCGGCGGCCAGCTGGAAGGGGACCATCTTCTCCGAGCGCTCGTGCACGTGGATCATCTGGCCCTCCTTCACGCGGAACGAGGGGACGTCCACGCGCTTGCCGTCCACCAGGATGTGGCGGTGCACGACGAGCTGACGGGCCTGCTGGATGGTGCGGGCGAAGCCGGCACGCAGCACGAGGGCGTCGAGGCGCTGCTCGAGGAGCTCGACCAGGTTCTCACCGGTCAGGCCGGCGGTGCGCTTGGCCTCCTCGAAGTAGCGGCGCATCTGGGCCTCGCGGATGTTGTACTGGGCGCGCAGACGCTGCTTCTCCTTGAGGCGCACCGCGTAGTCCGAGTCCTGCTTGCGGCGGGCACGGCCGTGCTGGCCGGGGCCGTACGGACGACGCTCCATGTACTTCTCGGCCTTGGGGGTCAGCGCGATGCCCAGGGCGCGGGAGTGCCGCACGGTGCGGCGGGTGCGAAGGTTGCCACTCATGGTGGACCTGCCTTTCCTTGACGTGCGGCACGGTTCGGGTTTGTCTCGAGGTCTCGTCCGCGCGCCGGGGCACACGGGTCAAGGGGACTCGAACCTGGCCTCCCCGCGATCCTGAGGAGAGCTGAGGGGCGTGCCGCCGCCCGTCATCCACTGATGCGCTGCGCGTCCCTCGACCGGGCACGCGGGTGTCCCGTGGACCGTTCGAGGGGGATGCGTCCGGGGCGCAGCGCCTGCCAGACCGGTCCACCTTACCAGAGCGACGACGACGGGGCGGGCCGGGGCTCAGGCGCGCGGCGTGGCCGCGGTGCCGGGGTCCGCGCCGAGGAGCTGACCGGCCTGGTCCAGGTGGGAGGCCTCGACCAGCACGTCGTACGACTCGGCCTCCATGGTCTGCAGGGACGTGAAGTCGCGCCTGCCGCCGGTGGCCGCGTGGCCGATCGCCCCGAAGACGGCCCCCCACAGGGCGCCCAGGCCCAGGGAGATCAGCAGGATCCAGAGGAACCCGAAGCCGGGGGCGAAGATCGAGAAGAGCAGGCCGAGCAGGAGGCCGAACCACAGGCCCTGCAGCCCGCCGCGGACGGCGGCCTTGCCGGTGGTCATCCGGCCCAGGACCTGCTCCACGGAGCGCAGCCCGGTGCCCACGATGCGCACGCGCTCCACGGGGAACCCGGCGTCGGAGAGCTGGTCCACGAGGGCCTGGGCCTCGGCGTAGGCCGGGACGGAGCGCAGGATGCGGTAGTCGGCCTGCGGGAGGGCGGGGCCGCCGGCGCCGGGGCGGCCGTACGGGGCCGGCTGCTGCGCGGCGGTGTGCTGGGGGGTGGACTGCTGCGGAGTGGACTGGGTCATGGGGGCGGCTCCTTCTGTTCCTTCTGTGCGTCGGTGGTGCATGGGGGCGCGAGCGGGCGAGGAGTCGGCGGGCCGACGTCGACCGCCCCGCTCATCCCTGGACAACCGGTGATCCGGGGTCTTTATTCCGCGCGGCCGCCCGAGGCGTCCGCCCTCGGGCCCGGCGCGCGCTCAGTCGCCGCGGATGATCCGGCGCAGCGCGGCCACCTGCTCGGTGAGCCGCTTCTCGTGTCCGATGGGCTTGGGCCGGTAATAGTCCCTCCCGACCAGGGGGTCCGGCGCGTACTGCTGACGGGCGACGGCGTGCGGCTCGTCGTGGCTGTAGACGTAGCCCTGGCCGTGGCCGAGGGCCGCCGCGCCGGGGTAGTGCGCGTCCCGCAGGTGCGCCGGCACCGCGCCCGTGTGGCCGGCCCGCACGTCCGCGATCGCCTCGTTCACGGCGGTGTAGCTCGCGTTGGACTTCGGCGCGGTGGCCAGATGCGTCACGGCCTGCGCCAGGATGATGCGTCCCTCCGGCATGCCGATCAGCTGCACGGCCTGGGCGGCGGCCACGGCGGTCTGCAGCGCGGTCGGGTCGGCCATGCCCACGTCCTCGGACGCGGAGATGATCAGCCGCCGGGCGATGAACCGGGGGTCCTCCCCCGCCTCCAGCATCCGGGCGAGGTAGTGCATCGACGCGTCCACGTCCGAGCCGCGGATGGACTTGATGAAGGCACTGATCACGTCGTAGTGCTGGTCGCCGTCCTTGTCGTAGCGCTGGACGTGGTGGTCCATCGCCTGCGCGGCGTCCTCGTCCGTGACCGCGACGGCGCCCTCCCCCGCCCGGCCGGCCTCGCGCGCCTTGTCCAGGGCGACGCCGGCCGCGGCCTCCAGCACCGTGAGCGCCCGCCTCGCGTCGCCGCCGGCCATCCGCACCAGGTAGTCCCGCGCGTCGTCCTGGAGCACCACGGCGCCGTTGAGCCCGCGCTCCTGGGTCACGGCACGGTCCAGCAGCCCGACGATGTCGTCGTCCGTGAGGGGACGCAGCGTGAGCAGCAGCGACCGGGAGAGCAGGGGTGCGATCACGGAGAAGGACGGGTTCTCCGTGGTCGCGGCCACCAGCACGACCCAGCGGTTCTCGACGCCCGGCAGCAGCGCGTCCTGCTGCGCCTTGGAGAAGCGGTGGATCTCATCGAGGAACAGGACGGTGGTGCGCCCGTAGAGGTCCCGTTCGCGCTGGGCCTGCTCCATCACCTGCCGCACGTCCTTCACACCGGCCGTGATCGCGGACAGCTCCGTGAACGTGCGCCCGGGGGCGCGGGCGATCACGTGGGCCAGCGTCGTCTTGCCGATGCCCGGAGGCCCGTAGAGGATGACCGAGCTCGGTCCCGCGGCGGAGTCCGGATCGGGCTCGGCGAGCTTGCGCAGCGGGGAGCCCGGCCGCATGAGGTGCCGCTGGCCCAGCACGTCATCCAGCGTGCGCGGGCGCATGCGCACGGCCAGCGGTGCGCCGGGGTGCGGGGCGGCCACGGTGCCGGCCGGGCCGTCGTCGTCGGCCCCGTTGTGGGCGGCGCTGAAGAGGTCGTCCATCGGGTCCAGGGTAGTCCTCGGCCCGCGGGGGCGTGGGTGGCATCATGGCCGCATGAGCCCCGCCGCCCCGCGCACCGACCACACCCACGTCCTGCTGCTGCGCGGGATCAACGTGGGGCGGAGCAACCGTGTCGGCAAGGACACGCTGATCCGCTGGGCCCAGGCCGCCGGCGGGGAGGCGGTCACCACCCACCTGGCCAGCGGCAACGTCCTGTTCCGGGCGTCCTCCGACGCAGCCGCGGAGGGCGTGCGGCAGGGGTTCGCGCGACGGGCGCGTGAGGAGGGCGGCCTCGACGTCCCCGTGGTCCTCGTGGACGTGGGCACGCTCCGGCGCGCCCTGGAGCTGCACGACGCGCTCCCCTGGGCCGGCGGCGAGCCGAAACGCACGCAGCTCACCGTGCTCGAGGACGACCCCGCACCCGAGGCGGCCGCCGCCCTGGCCGCGCTCGACCACGGGGACGACCGACCCGCGGGGCCGGATCGCACGGCCCTGGAGGGACGGCTGCTGTGGATGCGCTGCGCCGCGGGGGTCGCCGACTCCCCGCTCACTCCGGCCCGCCTCGACCGGGCGCTCGGGGTGCGCGGCACGGCCCGGAACCTCACGACGGTGCGGGTGCTCGCGGGGCTGCCGAGCGAGGACTGACCTCGGCGGACGGCACGCGGGGCGTCCGGGGCGTCGACACCCGCGGGACACCGCGCGCTGGCCGGGACGTCACGGACCGTTCACATCCGTGCGATGGGGTGACCCCGTCCTCCGCCTCCCTGCCCTGACTGGAGCATCCATGCCTCGCCTCGCACGCCTCGCCACGGCCGTCACCGCCGCGACCCTGTCCACGGCCTTCCTCGCCCCGGCCTCCCTCAGCGCGCCCGCCCCGCACTCGGCCACGGCCCAGCGCGCCGCCATCGCCGCCAACCCGTCCGGCAAGAGCATCGAGCTCACCCGCGCCGGCACCCACGAGACCGGCGTGTTCGGCGAGTCCGCCGCCGAGATCCCGGCCTTCGACGCGGTCTCCGGCCGCCTGTTCGTGGTGAATGCGCAGCGCGGCGCCGTCGACGTCATGCGCCTGGGCGCCGACGCCGCCCCCGTGGCCGAGCGGACCCTCTCCGCCGAGGGCCTGCGCACCGCGGACGGCTCCGTCACGGACAAGGGCGCCACGGTGAACTCCGTCGCTGTCTCCGGCGGTGTGATGGCCGTCGCCGTCGAGGCCGCCGAGAAGACCGACCACGGCTGGGTCGTGTTCTTCGACACCACCACCCTGCGCTACCTCGGCGGCGTGCGGGTGGGTGCCCTGCCGGACTCGCTGGCCTTCTCCCCGAACGGGGCGTACGTGGTGGTCGCCAACGAGGGCGAACCGGCCGACGACTTCTCCGTCGACCCGGAGGGCACGATCTCCGTGGTCTCCGTACCGAAGAACGCCCGGCAGTTCTCCCGCCTGACCCAGGACGCGGTGCGCACCGTGGACTTCCGTGCCTACGACGCCGGCACCGCCCTGCCCGCCGGCGTGCGCGTCTCCGGCCCCGATATGGCGGTGCCCGCCGGTCACGAGCCCGCCGGTCGGGTGGCTCGCAACCTCGAGCCGGAGTACGTCACCGTCGACCCGACCGGACGCACCGCCTACGTGTCCGTGCAGGAGGCCAACGCCGTCGCCGTCGTGGACCTGAAGTCCGCCACGCTGGAGGACCTCTGGGCGCTGACGCCCACCGATTGGTCCACCGAGGGCGTGCTGGACGCCTCGGACAAGGACGGCGGCATCGAGCTGGGCCACTGGCCGGTCGACGGCCTGCCCATGCCCGACGGCATCGACACGTACCGCTGGCGCGGTCAGAACCTGGTCGTCACCGCCAACGAGGGTGACGGGCGGGAGTGGGGCGACTTCAACGACTCCGAGCGCGTCAGCGACCTGGACCTGTGCGCCGCCGAGTTCCCGGGGGCCAAGGCCCTGCAGAAGAAGGATGCCCTGGGCCGCCTGAAGGTGCTCACCGACCTCGGCTACGACTCTGAGCGCGAGTGCCACTCCTCCCTGACCACACTGGGCGGCCGGTCCTTCTCCATCTACACCGCGGACGGCACCCGCCTGTTCGACTCCGCCGGCATGATCGAGGAGCAGATCGCCCGGCTCGTGGCCGCCGGCGAGCTGCCGGAGCACGCGTTCAACGCGAACAACGACGAGACCCCGTCCGGGGACTCCCGTTCGGATGACAAGGGCCCCGAGCCCGAGTCCGTAGTGGTGGGCACGATCCAGGGCCGCACCTACGCGTTCGTGGGCCTCGAGCGCATCGGCGGCGTGGTGGTCTTCGACATCACCGACCCGCGGAACGCCACCTACGTGGACTACGTCAACGACCGTGACTGGGATGCCGCGGGCGACGACGCCACGGCCGGCCTGGGTGACATGGGCGCCGAGGGCCTGACCTTCGTGCCGGCCGACGAGTCCCCCTCCGGCACCGCCCTGCTGATCGTCGCCAACGAGGTCTCCGGCTCGACCACCGTGTACGAGGTGAATCCGACCCGTCGTCAGTGATCCGCTGACGCGGACCGGTTCCGGGCGCGTTGCAGAATGGCTGCATGAGAGCCGTTCTGCAACGCGCCCGTTCCGCGTCCGTGACCGTCGACGGCAAAGTCGTCGGCTCCTTCGAGGGCGAGGGGCTGGTGATCCTGCTCGGCGTGACCGTCGACGACACCGAGGCCGAGGCCGTCCAGGTGGCCCGCAAGGTGGCCGGGCTCCGCATGCTCGACGGCGAGCGGTCCCTCACCGACGCCGGTGCCCCGGCGCTCGTCGTCAGCCAGTTCACGCTGTACGGCGACGTGCGGAAGGGCCGGCGGCCGTCCTGGACGCGCGCGGCGAAGGGCAACCAGGCCGAGCCGCTCTACGAGCGGTTCACGGCCGAGCTCGAGGCCGCCGGCGTGCGCGTGGAGCGCGGGGTGTTCGGCGCGAAGATGGACGTCTCCCTCACCAACTCCGGGCCGTTCACGCTGATCGTGGACTCGGACGAGCTGGCCGGTCCGCGGCGCGGCTGAGGCGGGCCCGCCGCGGACCCGGATCAGGCCTCCGGCTCGGCCTCGGCCTGCTTCGGCTCCGGCTGCGCGTCGACGCCGGCCTCCTTGCGCTGCTGGGCGGTGATGGGCGCCGGTGCGGCCGTCAGCGGGTCGAAGCCGCCGCCGGTCTTCGGGAACGCGATGACCTCGCGGATCGAGTCGGTGCCGGCCAGCAGGGCGACCACGCGGTCCCAGCCGAACGCGATGCCGCCGTGCGGCGGGGCGCCGTACTTGAAGCCCTCGAGCAGGAAGCCGAACTTCTCGTTCGCCTCCTCCGGGGACAAGCCCATGACCTCGAACACGCGCTCCTGCACGTCCTGACGGTGGATGCGGATGGAACCGCCGCCGATCTCGTTGCCGTTGCACACGATGTCGTACGCATACGCCAGGGCCGCGCCCGGGTCGGTGTCGAAGGTGTCCGCGAACTCCGGCTTGGGCGAGGTGAACGCGTGGTGCACGGCGGTCCAGGCGCCCGCACCCACGGCGACGTCGCCCGAGGCCACGGCGTCGGCCGCCGGCTCGAACATCGGCGCGTCCACGACCCACACGAACGCCCAGTCGGCGTCCTTCGCGGCCACGCCGTCACCGGCATCGGTGAACAGCCCGCAGCGACGGCCGATCTCCACGCGGGCCGCACCCAGCAGCGCGCGGGACTCCTTCGGCTTCCCGGCGGCGAAGAACACGCAGTCGCCCGGGTTCGCGCCCACGGCGGCGGCCAGCCCGGCCTTCTCCTCCTCGGAGATGTTCTTGGACACCGGGCCGGTCAGCTCGCCGTCCTCCTGGATGAGCACGTAGGCCAGGCCCTTGGCGCCGCGCTGCTTGGCCCACTCCTGCCACGCGTCGAGGGTGCGGCGGGCCTGGGAGGCGCCGCCCGGCATCACGACGGCGCCCACGTACTCGTTCTGGAACACGCGGAACGGGGTGTGCTTGAAGTATTCGGTCAGGTCCGTCAGCTCGAGGCCGAAGCGCAGGTCCGGCTTGTCCGAGCCGTACTTCTCCATCGCCTCGGCGTAGGTCATCCGGCGGATCGGCGTCGGCACGTCCACCCCGACGAGGGCCCACAGGGCCTTGACGATCTTCTCGCCGAGGGCGATCACGTCGTCCTGCTCCACGAAGGAGGCCTCGATGTCCAGCTGGGTGAACTCGGGCTGTCGGTCCGCGCGGAAGTCCTCGTCCCGGTAGCAGCGGGCGATCTGGTAGTACTTCTCGATCCCGCCCACCTGCAGCAGCTGCTTGAACAGCTGCGGCGACTGCGGCAGGGCGTACCAGGAGCCGGGAGCCAGGCGGGCCGGGACGAGGAAGTCGCGGGCGCCCTCCGGCGTCGAGCGCGTGAGGGTCGGGGTCTCGACCTCCACGAAGCCCTCGCCGTGCAGGAGCTCGCGCGCCGTCCGGTTGACCTCGGAGCGCAGGCGCATGATGCGCGAGGGCTGCGGGCGGCGCAGGTCCAGGTAGCGGTGGCGCAGCCGGGCCTCCTCGCCGACCTCCACGTGCTCGTCCACCTGGAACGGCAGCGCGGCGGCGGTGTTGAGCACCGTCACGGTCTCCGCGATCAGCTCGATCTCGCCGGAGGGCAGGTTCGGGTTCTCGTTGCCCTCGGGGCGGCGCTCGACCGTGCCGGTGACCTGCAGGACCCACTCGTTGCGCAGCGGGTCGAAGTCCGCCTCCTCCCGCACCACGACCTGGGCGAAGCCCGAGGCGTCGCGCAGGTCCACGAAGGCCACGCCGCCGTGGTCGCGCCGCCGCGCCACCCAGCCGGTGACGGTGACGGTCTGGCCGATGAGCGAGGCGTTGAGCTCGCCGAGGGAGTGGGTGCGCAGCACGAGGATCCTCTCCGTCCGGTCGCCGGACGATGTGCGGGGTTCATGTGATGGTCGACGCCGTGTGATACGCCTGCGGGGCGGGCGCGCGCCGTTCCCGTCAGTCTAGTGCCCCGTCCACACTGCCCCAGCCCAGGAGGACCCCGTCATGACCGCCGCCCTGCAGCGCCGCCTGACCCTGCTCCACGCCGTCGCGATCGGCCTCGGCTCGATGATCGGCGCGGGCGTGTTCACCGCGATCGGCCTGGCGGCCGCGCTCACCGGCGGCCACCCCGGCCTGCTGTACGGGGCCCTGGCGGTCGCGGCCGTCGCGGCCCTGTGCAACGCCCTGTCCACGGCGCAGCTGGCCACCGTCCACCCCGAGTCCGGCGGCGCCTACGTCTACGGCCGGCGGCAGCTGCACCCGTGGGCCGGCTTCGTCGCCGGCTGGGGCTTCGTCACGGGCAAGACCGCGTCGGTGGCCGCGATGGCGGCCACCCTCGGCCTGTACCTCTTCCCCGACGACGACGCCGCGGCCCGGTGGACGGGCGTGGCCGCCGTCGTCGTGCTCACCGGGGTGGCGATGGCGGGCGTGACGCGGACCGCGCAGGCGACGTTGGCGATCCTCGTGCCCGTGCTCGCCGTGCTCGTGTTGGCCATCGGCGCAGGCCTGGCGCGCGAGGCCCCCGGGGGCTCGGCCGCGGCGCTCGGCGTCGACTCCCCCGTGCAGGGCGTGCTCATGGGCGCGGGCGTCCTGTTCTTCGCGTTCGCCGGCTACGCGCGCGTGGCCACCATGGGTGAGGAGGTCATCGACCCCGCACGCACGATCCCGCGCGCCATCCTGATCGCCCTCGCCGTGACCGTGGCGCTGTACCTGCTGCTCGCCACGGCGCTGATCTCGGGCCTCGGGACCTCCGGGCTGGCCCGGTCCCCGGCGCCCGTGCGCGACCTGCTCGAGACCGCCCTGGGCTCCGGCTGGGGCTGGGTGGCGGTGGCCGGCGCCGCCCTCGCCGCGGCCGGGGCCATGCTCAACCTGCTGACGGGCATCTCCCGCACCGCCCTGGCCATGGCCCGCGAGTCCGACCTGCCCCGCCCCCTGGCACGGGTCCATGCGGGGACCGGCACGCCGTGGACGGCTCAGCTGACGTTGGCCGCGGCCGTGATCCTGCTCCTGCTCACCACGGACATCCTCACCGTGGTGGGCTTCAGCTCGTTCGGCGTGCTCGTCTACTACGCGGTGGCGAACCTGTCCGCCCTGACCCTGCGCGGGGACGACGACGGCCGCCGCCCGGCCCGGCCGCGCCCGCTGCGCGTGCCCCGCGCCGTCAACGTCCTGGGCCTGGCCCTGTGCCTGCTGCTCGCCCTCAGCCTGCCGCCGATGTCCGTGGCCGCGATGGCGGGCGTGTTCCTGATCGGGGTGGGCGGGCGCGCGTTCGTGCGGGCCGGGCGCCGGGGCCGGTGACCCGACGCGCAGACACCCACCGCCGCCGCACACCGGGGCCGGCATAGCGGCCGCGTCCGCTCAGTCCTGCGCGCGGGCGACCTGCGGCAGCAGGTCCTCGGCCGGCGGGGTCCAGTCGGCCGGGTCCGCGGCGTGCTGCTCGCCGGAGCGGATGTCCTTCACCTCGTGGACCCGCGCGCCGGCGTCGTCCCGACCCATGAACCAGACGAACGGGATGCCGCGGCGGTCCGCATACTTGATCTGCTTGCCGAACTTCTCCGCGGACACCGCGACCTCCGCGGGGATGCCGCGCTCCCGCAGCAGGGCCGCGACGTCCTGGGCCTCGGACCAGTCCTCGTCCGCCGTCAGCGCCACGTACACCGCGGTCGGCACGGAGCGGGAGGCCACGGCCATCTGCTGGGACAGCATGCGCATCACCAGCCGCGTCACGCCGATGGACAGTCCGACACCGGGGAACACGCGGTTCCCCTTGGACGCGAGCGCGTCGTAGCGGCCGCCCGAGCAGATCGAGCCGAGCTGCTCGTGGCCCACCAGGACGGTCTCGTAGACGGTGCCCGTGTAGTAGTCCAGGCCGCGCGCGATGGACAGGTCCGCCACGGCGCGCCCGGGGGCGCGGCGGTGCAGGGTGGCGACGACGTCGGCCAGCTCGGTCAGCCCCTCCTCGAGCAGCTCGTGGGTCACCCCCAGGGCGCGGACCCGCTCGACGAACGAGGTGTCCGACGTGCGGATGTCCGCCAGGGCCAGCGCCTGCGCAGCCTGCTCGGGGCTCGCGCCGACCTCCTCCTGGAGCAGCCGCGCGACCTCCTCCGGGCCGACCTTCTCCAGCTTGTCGATGCTGCGCAGCACGCCGGCGGTGTCCTCCAGGCCGATGCCCCGGTAGAAGCCCTCGGCGAGCTTGCGGTTGTTCACGCGGATGAGGAAGTCGCCGATCGGCAGGGCGCCGAGCGCCTCGGCCATCACCAGTGCGACGTCGGCGTCGTACCGGGGCGAGAGGGCGCCGTCGCCGACGACGTCGATGTCCGCCTGGGTGAACTCGCGGGCGCGGCCCTCCTGAGGGCGCTCCCCGCGCCAGACCTTCTGCATCTGGTAGCGACGGAAGGGGAAGGCGAGGTGGCCGGCGTTCTCCACGACGTAGCGGGCGAACGGCACGGTGAGGTCGAAGTGCAGGGCCAGGCGCTTGGGGTCGGCTGGGTCCTTGGGATCGCGCAGGCCCGCGGCGACCTCCTCGTCCTCGGCCAGGCGCGAGACCGCGTAGACCTCCTTGTCCACCTCGCCCTTGCGCAGCAGCTGGCCCAGGGTCTCCACGGCACGGGTCTCGATGCCGGCGAACCCGTGCAGCTCGAAGGTCCGCCGCAGCGTGTCGAGCACGTGCTGCTCCACGAGCCGCTCGGCGGGCAGCCACTCGTGGAAACCGGACAGGGAGGCCTTGCGGGACATGGCGATCCTTCGAGACGACGACGGCGGGGACGCGCGACGGTCCCCCGCCGGCGCACCGGCCCATTCTAGGCGCGGGCGCTGTCCGGCCCGGTACGCTGGCCCTGTTCGTGTCCATCCCGACCGGCCGCATCCCTCGACGACTGCGTGCCGGCGCAGTCAGGGAGAGTTCCAGCGGTGACCAATCACATGCAGCCCGACGACCAGCAGTCCCCCGCCACCGAGTCCACCCCCGCGTCGGCCGAGGCCGCCGATACGACCGTGCCCGCCGAGGCCCGGCCCGTCCCCGAGATCGTCCCCGACGCCCCGGCGCACGGTGATTCCTCCCAGCC
>NZ_KV825068.1:0-888 GCF_001816085.1 Micrococcus sp. HMSC31B01 | reverse complement strand
GGATGTCCGCGGCCACGGCCAGGGCGGCGGGCGAGGGGTCGTGCAGGCGCACGTCCACACCGGCCGCGCTCAGCCCGATGCCGATCGAGGCGCCCAGCAGACCGGTCCCCCGGACGAGCACGGGCTGCGGGATCCCGGCCGGGCCGTCACCGAGCTTGGCGGCGGACTCGGCGGGCGCGCTCACAGGCCGACCAGGGCCTTGAGGTGGCCCAGCTCCTGCGCGTTGAGTGCGCGGACGGTGCCCTGCTTCTGGTCGCCCAGCAGGATGGGGCCCACCTTGACGCGGACGAGCCGCTCGACCGGGTGGCCGATCTCCTGGAACATGCGACGCACGATGCGGTTCTTGCCCGAGTGCAGCACGACCTCGACGAGCACGTGGCCCGGCGTCGAGTCGACGAGCTTGAACGAGTCGACCTGCGCCACGCCGTCCTCCAGTTCCACGCCCTCGCGCAGCCGGTTCGAGACGCCCTTGGCCAGCGGGCCGCGGGTCTGCACCACGTAGGTCTTGGGGACCTCGTAGCTGGGGTGGGTGAGGCGGTTGGCCAGCTCGCCGTCGTTGGTGAGGATGAGCAGGCCCTCGGTCTCGTTGTCCAGACGGCCCACGTGGAACAGGTGCTCCTGCCCGGGCTTGAGATAGGTGGCGATCGAGGGCCGGCCCTCCGGGTCCACCATCGTGGAGATCACGCCGCGGGGCTTGTTGAAGACGAAGTACTGCTTGGTCACGTCCGTCTGCACGGAGATGCCGTCCACCCGGATCACGGCCCGGGCCGGGTCCACGCGCACGCCGGGCTCGGTGACGACGACGCCGTCCACCTCCACGCGGCCCTCGGCGATGAGGTCCTCGCTCACGCGCCGGGACGCCACACCCGCCGCGGCCAGCACCTTCTG
>NZ_KV825067.1:0-2120 GCF_001816085.1 Micrococcus sp. HMSC31B01 | reverse complement strand
CGACGCCGACACCTCCGCTCCGGCCGCCGTCGCCCAGGACGGGCAGCCCCAGGCCGAGGCCCGCGAGGCCCAGACCGAGCAGGGCCCCCGGGAGACCGCCTCGGACCAGGATCGGTCCGGGGGGTCCGAGACCCGCGACGAGGGCGAGGACCGCCCGCAGTCCGAGCGCCGTTCCCGCGGCCGCCGCCGCGCCGGCGACGACGACGCCCAGCAGGGTCAGGACCGTCGCTCCGACGGCGCCCAGGGCGAGGACGGCGCCGACGCGGACCGCCGCGGCGACCGGGAGGACCGTGATGACAACGGGCGCGAGAACGGCCGCGGCCGCAACGGCCGCAACGGGCGGGACCGCGACAACGGCCGCGACCGCGACAACGGCCGCGACCGCGAGAACGGCCGCGACCGCGAGAACGGCCGCGAGAACAATCGGGACCGTGAGAACGGCCGCGACGGCTCCCGCGAGCAGCGCGGCGACAAGTCCGAGGACGGCGGCCGGGGCGACGGCGGACGCGGGGACCGCAGCCGCCGCGACGACCGCGACGACGAGGGCGGCCGCAACCGTCGCAACCGCCGCAACCGCAACGAGCGCGGCCGCAACCGCCGTGGCCGCGGCGGCCCCGAGGTCGACGAGACCGAGCTGACCGAGGACGACGTCCTGCAGCCCGTGGCCGGCATCCTCGACGTGCTGGACAACTACGCGTTCGTCCGCACCTCCGGCTACCTGCCGGGCCCGAACGACGTCTACGTCTCCCTGGCCATGGTGAAGAAGTACGGTCTGCGCAAGGGCGACGCCGTCGTCGGCGCGATCCGCGCCCCGCGCGACGGCGAGAAGCAGCAGCACCACGGTGGCGGCTCCAACCGTCAGAAGTTCAACGCCCTGGTGAAGATCTCCTCGGTCAACGGTCAGCCCGCCGTCGAGCACCCGCAGCGCGTGGAGTTCGGCAAGCTCGTGCCCCTGTACCCGCAGGAGCGCCTGCGCCTGGAGACCGATCCCAAGCTGATCGGCCCCCGCGTGATCGATCTGGTCAGCCCCATCGGCAAGGGCCAGCGTGGCCTCATCGTCTCCCCGCCCAAGGCCGGCAAGACGATGATCCTGCAGTCGATCGCCAACGCGATCAAGACGAACAACCCCGAGGTCCACCTCATGATGGTGCTCGTCGACGAGCGCCCCGAGGAGGTCACCGACATGCAGCGGTCGGTGGACGGCGAGGTCATCGCCTCCACGTTCGACCGCCCGGCGGACGACCACACCACGCTCGCCGAGCTGGCCATCGAGCGCGCCAAGCGCCTCGTGGAGATGGGCCGCGACGTCGTCGTGCTGCTCGACTCCATGACCCGCCTGGGCCGCGCCTACAACCTGGCCGCCCCGGCCTCGGGCCGCATCCTCTCCGGCGGTGTGGACTCCTCGGCGCTGTACCCGCCGAAGAAGTTCTTCGGCGCCGCCCGCAACATCGAGAACGGCGGCTCGCTGACCATCCTGGCCACCGCGCTGGTCGAGACCGGCTCGCGCATGGACGAGGTGATCTTCGAGGAGTTCAAGGGCACCGGCAACATGGAGCTGCGCCTGTCCCGCCACCTCGCGGAGCGCCGCATCTTCCCGGCGGTGGACGTCAACGCGTCCGGCACCCGCCGCGAGGAGGCCCTGCTCTCGCAGGAGGAGGTCAAGATCATGTGGAAGCTGCGCCGGGTGCTCTCCGGCCTCGAGCAGCAGCAGGCCCTCGACCTGCTCACCAACAAGATCAAGGACACCGCGTCCAACGCCGAGTTCCTCATGCTGGTCTCCAAGACCACGCTGGGGTCCAAGGGCGACGACTGACCGTCCCGTCGCACGGCCCCGTCCCGCCCGGGGGAGCTCGTCTCCGCCGGACGGGGCGGGGCCGTCCGCGTCGGACAGCCCGGCCCGTTGAGGCCGGAGGAGGAGAGGCACGCACGTGTTCGATTCGGAGCAGCGGCGCGAGGCCGTGGATCGGCTCCTGGCGGAGCATCGCGAGCTGACGGCGCGCCTGTCCGACCCGGCGGTGCACCAGGACCCGGCGCTCGCCCGGCGGCTGAACCGGCGGTTCGCCGAGCTCGGCGCCGTGGTGACGGCCCACCGCGCCTGGTCGGCGGCCGCGGAGGAGCTG
>NZ_KV825066.1:0-3176 GCF_001816085.1 Micrococcus sp. HMSC31B01 | reverse complement strand
GGGCCCGGGAAGGGCGACGGGCCGCTCCGTTCGCCGGCCCGTCGACCGGCCTCAGAGGCGGCTCGACGCGGCCGGGCGTCGTCGCGGAGGGCGCCGATCAGGCGTGCCGTCCGGCGGCCGAGGGACAGGGCGCGATGCAGGTCGAAGGCCATGGGCGTGAATCTAGTGGACGCGCGGGCCCGGCGTCCGGGTCGGGTCGGCGGCGGGACATGAGAGACTAGGCGGTCAGAGTCCCGTCCCCGTCACCCGTAGAGGAAGTGCCCGTGTCGCCCCTGGCGTCGAACCCCCCGGTGCCCGCTGCCACCGACCCCTCGGTGATCCGCAACTTCTGCATCATCGCCCACATCGACCACGGCAAGTCCACGCTGGCGGACCGCATGCTGCAGGCCACCGGCGTCGTGCAGCCTCGCGACATGAAGGCCCAGTACCTGGACCGCATGGACATCGAGCGTGAGCGCGGCATCACCATCAAGTCCCAGGCCGTGCGCATGCCCTGGTCCGTGGACGGGGTGGACTACGCCCTGAACATGATCGACACCCCCGGGCACGTGGACTTCACCTATGAGGTCTCCCGCTCGCTGGCCGCATGCGAGGGCGCGATCCTGCTGGTGGACGCCGCCCAGGGCATCGAGGCCCAGACCCTGGCGAACCTCTACCTCGCCATGGAGCACGAGCTGGAGATCATCCCCGTGCTCAACAAGATCGACCTGCCCGCCGCGGATCCGGACCGCTACGCGGCCGAGCTGGCCTCCCTGATCGGCTGCGAGCCCGAGGACGTGCTGCGCGTCTCCGGCAAGACGGGCGTCGGCGTCGAGGACCTGCTGGACCGCGTGGTCCGCGCCATCCCCGGCCCGGAGGGGGACGCGGACGCCCCGGCCCGCGCGATGATCTTCGACTCCGTGTACGACACCTACCGGGGCGTCGTCACGTACGTGCGCGTCGTGGACGGCCGGCTCTCCCCGCGGGAGAAGGTCCGCATGATGTCCACGGGCACCACCTACGAGCTCCTCGAGATCGGCGTCTCCTCCCCGGAGCCCGTGCCCACGAACGGTCTGGCCGCGGGCGAGGTGGGCTACCTCATCACCGGCGTGAAGGACGTGCGTCAGTCCAAGGTGGGCGACACGGTCACCAACCACGCCCACCCGGCGGAGCAGTCCCTGGGTGGCTACGAGGACCCCAAGCCCATGGTGTTCTCGGGCCTGTATCCCATCGACGGCTCGGACTATCCCGTGCTGCGTGACGCCCTGGACAAGCTCAAGCTCAACGACGCCGCGCTCGTCTACGAGCCGGAGACCTCGGTCGCGCTGGGCTTCGGCTTCCGCGTCGGCTTCCTCGGTCTGCTGCATCTGGAGATCGTGCGCGAGCGCCTCGAGCGCGAGTTCGACCTCGATCTCATCTCCACCGCGCCCAACGTGGTCTACGAGGTCACCCGGGAGGACCGTGAGGTCGTCACCGTGACCAACCCCTCCGAGTTCCCCGAGGGCAAGATCCTCGAGGTGCGCGAGCCCATGGCCTCGGCCACGATCATCGTGCCGGCGGAGTTCATCGGCGCCGTCATGGAGCTGTGCCAGGCCAAGCGCGGCAACCTCAAGGGCATGGACTACCTCTCCGAGGAACGCGTGGAGATCCGCTACTGGATCCCCCTGGCCGAGATCGTGTTCGACTTCTTCGACCAGCTCAAGTCCCGCACCAAGGGGTACGCCTCGCTGGACTGGAAGGCCGACGGCGACCAGGTCGCCGACCTCGTCAAGGTGGACATCCTGCTCCAGGGCGAACAGGTGGACGCGTTCTCCTCCATCACCCACAGGGACAACGCCTACGCGTACGGCGTGATGATGACGGGCAAGCTCAAGGAGCTGATCCCGCGCCAGCAGTACGAGGTGCCGATCCAGGCCGCCATCGGCTCGCGCATCATCGCCCGCGAGAACATCCGCGCGATCCGCAAGGACGTGCTCTCCAAGTGCTACGGCGGAGACATCTCCCGCAAGCGCAAGCTGCTCGAGAAGCAGAAGGAGGGCAAGAAGCGCATGAAGATGGTCGGCCGGGTCGAGGTCCCGCAGGAGGCCTTCATCGCCGCCCTATCCTCGGACGGCGCCGGCGCCGACCAGGCCGCGAAGAAGTAAGTGCCCGCCCTGCCCCTCGGCGAGCCCGTCCCCGACGACGGCCGGCTGCCGGCCGACGTCGGGCAGCGGGTGCGCGCGGCCGCCCGCGACGGCGCGGCGCGCACCTTCAGCCTGTACGTCCACGTGCCGTTCTGCACGGTGCGCTGCGGCTACTGCGACTTCAACACGTACACGGCCGTCGACTTTGGCCCCGGCGCGGGTCGCGGCGACTACTGGGAGTCGGCGGTCGCGGAGCTGGACTTCGCCGCGGACGTGCTCGCGTCCTCGGACGTGCCCGCCCGCCCGCTGCACACGGTGTTCTTCGGCGGCGGCACGCCCACGCTCCTGCCGGCCGCGGACCTCGTGCGCATCCTCCAGGCGGCGGTGGACCGGTTCGGGATCGCGCCCGGCGCGGAGGTGACCACCGAGGCCAACCCGGACACGATCACCCCGGAGTACGCCCGCCAGCTCGCGGCCGGCGGCTTCACCCGCCTCTCCCTGGGCATGCAGTCCGCGATGCCGCACGTGCTCGCCACGCTCGAGCGCACCCATCGGCCCGAGTCCGTCCCCGCCGCCGTCGCCGCGGCCCGCGAGGCCGGCCTGGAGGTGTCCCTGGACCTGATCTACGGGACCGCGGGGGAGTCCCTCGCCGACTGGCGGGCCACGCTCGAGGCCGCAGTCGTCCTGGCCCCGGACCACGTGAGCGCGTACTCGCTGATCGTGGAGGAGGGCACCAAGCTCGGGGCCCAGGTGGCCCGCGGCGAGGTGGCGGACGTGGACCCCGACGACCAGGCGGACAAGTACCTGCTCGCCGAGGAGCTGCTCAGCGCCGCCGGCTACCGCTGGTACGAGGTGTCCAACTGGGCGCGGGATCCGCGGGGGTCCGGGGTCCACCGCGCGCGGCACAACGTGGCGTACTGGGAGGACCAGGACTGGTGGGGGATCGGCCCGGGCGCGCACTCGCACCTCGCCGGCGTCCGGTTCTGGAACGCCAAGCACCCCGCCGCCTACGCGCAGCGGCTGGCCACGGGGGTCACCCCCGCCGTCGGCCGCGAGCGGCCCGACGCCGACGCG
>NZ_KV825065.1:0-549 GCF_001816085.1 Micrococcus sp. HMSC31B01 | reverse complement strand
ACAACGTCATGCCCTCCTACACCTAGGCTGAGGCGCATGACCGCCCCGGACTCCCTCGACGGCACCGACCCGCTGCTGCGGGGCGTGGGGCTGGACGCGCAGACCCGCTGCGCCCATTACGCCACGGCGCGGGACGTCGTCGCCCTGCGCTTCGCCTGCTGCCCCGCGTACTGGTCCTGCCACCGCTGCCACGCGGAACTCGCCGACCACCCGGCCGTGCCGGTGCCGGCCGGCGACTTCGACCGGCCGCACGTGCTGTGCGGGGTGTGCCGCACCGAGCTCAGCGTGGCCGCCTACCTCGCCCTCGAGGCCACCGCCGATCCCGCGTGTCCGGCCTGCGGAGCGCCGTTCAACCCGGGCTGCGCCGCCCATGCCCCGCTCTACTTCGACGTCCCCGCGTCCGGGTCCCCCGCCGGTGACGTCGACCCCGCGACACGGCCGTGACCGCCGCCCCCTCCCGGCCGTCGCCTCCGGCGCACGTGCGGGCGCGCGGGCTGTGGAACCTGCTGAACCTGGCGACGCCGCTGGGGCTGGTGGGCGCCGTCGTCG
>NZ_KV825064.1:0-7130 GCF_001816085.1 Micrococcus sp. HMSC31B01 | reverse complement strand
CGGCGGGCCGCCCCACGGGCCCGGACGCCACCGCGTCCGGGCCCGTGCCTATCCTGGGAGGCATGGCCACCTCTGCGGAACACCACGACCTGCTCATCATCGGCTCCGGATCGGGGAACTCCCTGATCAGCGAACACTGGAAGGGCCGGAGCGTCGTGATCGCCGACTCCGGCACGTTCGGCGGCACCTGCCTGAACGTCGGCTGCATCCCCACCAAGATGTACGCCTACCCGGCCGGCCTGGCCGCGCTGCCCCCCAAGGCCCGGAGCCTCGGGGTGGGGCTGGAGTTCACGGGCGCCGACTTCCCGGCCATCCGGGACCGCATCTTCACGCGCATCGACGGCATCAGCCGGGACGGGCTGCGCTACCGCCGGGACGATCTGGACTACACGAGCGTGATCCAGGAGGAGGTGCGCTTCGTCGGTCCCCGCCGCGTGCGCACCGCCTCGGGCCGGGAGATCACGGCGGACCAGGTGGTGGTCGCCGCGGGGTCGCGGCCCACCCTCCCGGAGATCCCGGGCCTGGACCTGCCGTCGGTGCACACCTCGGACACCGTGATGCGACTGGATCGGCTGCCGCGGCGGCTGCTCGTGGTGGGCGGCGGGTTCATCGCCTGCGAGTTCGCCTCCGTCTTCGCCGGGCTGGGGACCGAGGTCGTCCAGGTCAACCGCGGCCACCGGCTGCTCAAGCAGCACGACATGTCCGTGTCCACGACGTTCACGAAGATCGCTGCCCGACGGTGGGACCTGCGCACGGGGTGGACCCCGGCCGGGATCGAACCGGTCGAGGACGCCGAGCGGGCCGCGGACGGCTGGGTCCGGGTGCGCCTGGATCGCGCAGGGGGCCAGGAGCAGACCGGCATCGTGGAGGAGGCCATCGAGGCGGACACGGTGCTGATCGCGGTCGGCCGGACGCCGAACACGGACCGCCTCGACCCCGCCGCCGCGGGACTGGACGTCACCGACGACGGCGTCCTGGTCAGCGACGAGCATCAGCGCGCACTCTCCGACGGTGCTCCGGTGGAGGGGGTCTACGTGCTCGGGGACGTCGCCAACACGTGGCAGCTCAAGCACGTAGCCAATCACGAGGCCCGCGTCGTCGCGCACAACCTGGAGCATCCGGACGATCTCCGCGCCAACACGCTCGGCCCCGTGCCGGCGGCCGTGTTCACCCATCCGCAGGTGGCCTCCGTCGGTCTCACGGTGGAGCAGGCGCTCGCCGACTACGGCGCGGACGCGATCACGGTGAAGACCCAGTCCTTCGGGGACGTCGCCTACGGCTGGGCCATGGAGGACACCGAGGGCGTGTGCACCGTCGTCGCGGAGAAGGCCACGGGACGGATCCTGGGCGGGCACATCCTGGGGCACGAGGCCGCGAACCTCATCCAGCCGCTCGTGACCGGCATGGCGTTCGGCATCGACGCCCACCGGCTCGCGCGGGGCCAGTACTGGCCCCACCCGGCCCTCACCGAGGTCGTCGAGAACGCGCTGCTGGGCCTGGACGTGCCGGACTCCGGTCTGCTCTGACCGGACCCGCGGGGACGACGACGCCCGGCCGCGGGGGCCGGGCGCCGTCGTCGAGGGGCGTTCAGTTCTGCGGGGCGGGCTCCCCGTAGATGTCCGCGATCTGCGCGGCGAAGTCCTTCATGATCGCCGACCGGCGCATCTTCAGGGACGGGGTCACATGGCCCTCCTCCAGGGAGAAGTCGCGGTCGAGGATGCGGAACTCCCGGATCCCCTCGGCGCGCGAGACCAGGCTGTTGGCCTTGTCCACGGCCTCCTGGATGTGACGGCGCACCGCGTCCTCGCGTGCGGCCGCAGCGACGTCGAGGTCCTTCGGCAGCCCGTTCGCGGCGAGCCACGCGGGCAGGGTGTCGGTGTCGAGGGTGACGATCGCCGCGATGAAGGGCTTGCCGTCGCCGACCACCATCACCTGGGAGACGAGCGCGTCGCTGCGGATCGCGTCCTCGAGCATCGCCGGTGCCACGTTCTTGCCGCCGGCCGTCACCAGCAGCTCCTTCTTGCGGCCGGTGATCGTGAGGAAGCCGTCGTCGTCCAGGGCCCCGAGGTCGCCGGTGCGGAACCAGCCGTCTTCGAAGGCCTCCTCGTTCGCCTCCGGCCGGTTGTGGTAGCCGCGCATCAGCGACGTGCCGCGCGTGAGGATCTCGCCGTCCTCGGCGATCCGCACCTGGTTGCCGCCGAGGGGGTGTCCGACCGTGCCGATCTTCAGCCGGTCCGGCCGGCCCACGGTGATGGGGGCCGTCGTCTCGGTGAGGCCGTAGCCCTCGAGGATGGTCACGCCCACGCCGCGGAAGAAGTGCGCCAGGTCGGTGGAGAGGGGGCCGCCGCCGGAGACCGCGTACGCGAGCCGGCCGCCCATGGCCGTCCGGATCCGGCGGTAGACCAGCGCGGAGTAGAACGCGCGCTGCAGCCGCAGGGGCGCCGTCATCCGGCCCGAGTCCAGCGCCCGGGACCAGCGGATCGCCACGTCCGCGCCACGGCGGAAGATCTTCTCCTTGCCGCCGCTCTGCGCGTTGAGCAGCGCCGCGTTGTAGATCTTCTCGAACACGCGCGGCACGGCCAGCACGAAGCTCGGCTGGAAGGTCTGCAACGAGACCGAGAGCCGCTTGATGTCCGAGACGTGCCCGCAGCGTGTGCCCGCGGCGACGGTGAGCACCGAGACGAAGCGCGCGAACACGTGCGCCAGGGGGATGAACAGCACGGTGGAGGTGTCCTGGCGCACGACGTCGCCGAGCGAGGACAACAGGGTCTGGTTGACGAGCTCCGCGAAGTTCTCATGCGTGAGCTCGCAGCCCTTGGGCCGGCCCGTGGTGCCGGACGTGTAGATGATGGTCGCCAGGTCGGCCAGGCCGGCGGAGGACCGGCGCGTCTCGAGCTCCTCATCGGTGACGTCCGCGCCCAGGGCGACGAGCGCCTCGAGGCCGGAGCCGGGGGCGCCGTCGGCCGGGTCCATCGTCCACAGGCCGATCAGCTCCGGCAGGCCCTCGCGCTGCACCGCGTCCCGCACCGTCTTGGCGAGGTCCTCGTTCCCGGTCACGACGGCGCGCACGTCCGAGTCCTCGATGATCCAGGACACCTGGCTGACGGAGGAGGTCTCGTACACGGGCACGGTGACCGCGCCGGCATACCAGATGGCGAAGTCGACCAGTGTCCACTCCAGGCGGGTGGAGGCCAGGAGACCGACCGTCTCCCCGGGCTGGATCCCGGCGGCGATGAGCCCCTTGGCCAGGGCCCGCACGCGTTCGCGGGCGTCCCGGGCGGAGACGTCCGTCCACTGGTCCTGCGCGTCGGGCACCGCGAAGAGGCCGTGGTCGGGACGCTCCGTGGCCTGGCGTTCCAGGAAGTCCGTGATGTTCGCCTCCGGGGACAGGCGGGGGTGGTGGTACGGCTCGCTGATCTCGTGCATGGGACTCCTCGGGCGTCGGGTCGGTCCCGCCGACCGATGGTCGGCGGAACGGAAGTATGTGTGAGTCGTGTCACGCACACTCTACAACCGGCAGCGGCAGGGTCCGGGCGCGACTCAGTGCGTCGTCATGGCGGCGACCGCGCTCCGGCCGTGGTCGATCAGCAGCGGCAGGTCGTAGTCGAGCGTGGCGACGTGGCGGCTGCGGGGCAGTCCCACCACCTCCACGGGGGCCTGGCGCAGGCCCCGCACCAGGGTCCGGTGGCTCGAGGCGGGCACGACGGCGTCGCGGGCGGACCGGTAGACCGTCACGGGAGCGGTGATCCGCGGCAGGGCGCGGCGGGCGGCCCGCTGGATGCGGCCGAGGGCGGCGACGCCGGCCACCGGCGTGCGGGGGTAGGCGCGCTCGCGCGCCGTCGGGTCCGCGATGTCGTCCGCGATCGGGGCGACCGTGGGGACGAACGGGGCCAGCAGCGGGGCGAAGGGGGCGAGCGGGCTGGCGAAGCGCAGCGCGGGGTTCACCACGAGCACCCCGGCCACGGGTCGGTGGGCGGCGGCGTCGAGCGCGAGGGCGCCGCCCATCGAGATGCCCGCCATGACCACGCGGCCGTGTCGGGCGAGCTCGAGGTCCACGACGGCCCGGACGGCGGCGCGGATCTCGTCCGCACCGGTGGCGGCGAGGTCCTCCCACCGGGTGCCGTGCCCCGGCAGCAGGGGCACGCTCACGGGGGAGCCGCCTGCCGCGAGCCCCTCGGCCCAGGCGCGGACGGAGGCCGGAGTCGAGGTGAACCCGTGCAGGAGCACGACGCAGTGGTCGCGCCGGGCGGGAGCGGCGGGCATGAGGCGCAGGGGGAGGTCTTCGGGGGCGACGGCGACGGGGCGGGGCATGGTGCCAGGGTAAGGCAGGCGGACCATACGATGGGCAGGCACCCGACCGCCCCGACCGGAAGGCCCTCGTGTCCACGTTCTACTGGTCCGCCAAGACGTTCGCCGTGGCTCCGGCCACCCGCCTGCTGTTCCGCCCCTGGGTGAAGGGCCTCGGGAACGTGCCGGCCGAGGGCCCGGCGATCCTGGCCAGCAACCACCTGTCCGTCTCGGACTCGGTGTTCATGCCGGCCATGCTCGACCGCCAGGTGCACTTCCTGGCCAAGCGTGAGTACTTCACCGGCCCGGGCGTGAAGGGCTGGGTCACCCGCCGGTTCTTCGAGGCGGCGAACCAGCTGCCCATGGACCGCTCCGGCGGAGAGGCGTCCCTGCGCTCGCTGGACGCGGGCCTCGAGGCGCTGCGGGAGGGCCGGCTGCTCGGGATCTACCCGGAGGGCACCCGCAGCCCGGACGGGCGGCTGCACCGCGGCAAGATCGGCGTGGCCAAGCTCGCGCTGGCCTCGGGCGCGCCCGTGGTGCCCATCGCGATGATCGGCACGGACCAGGTCCAGCCGATCGGCCATGTGCTGCCGCGGATCCGGCGCCTGGGCATGATCTTCGGTGAGCCGCTGGACTTCTCCGACCGTGCCGAGGCCGTCGGCGACCCCCGGGTGCTGCGGGAGGTGACGGACGAGATCATGGAGGCCATCCGGCGCCTGTCGGGCCAGGAGTACGTGGACACCTACGCGGCGGACGTGAAGGCGGGCCGTACGGCCGCTCCGCCACGCGCCCGCGACTGAGCGGGGCCCGCGCGTCGTCATCCGGGGACGCTCAGACCGGGGCGCGGCACGCGGCCCCTAGCCTGGTGCACATGACTGAAGACCCCCGCGAGAAGATCCTGGCCTTCGGCACCGCCATCTCGGAGGGCGCCGCCGACATCCCCGGCCTGGACCACTGGCGCTCGCTGCCGATCGCACAGGCGCCGTCCTGGGCGGACGAGGCCGATCACCGCGCCGCCGTCGCCGAGCTGAGCGCCCTGCCCCCGCTCGTCTTCGCGGGCGAGGTCGACCTGCTGCGCGCCCGTCTGGCCGACGTCGCCCAGGGCCGCGCGTTCCTCCTGCAGGGCGGCGACTGCGCCGAGACGTTCGCCGGGTCCACCGCCAACCGGATCAGCGCCCGGGTGAAGACCATCCTGCAGATGGCCGCGGTGCTGACCTACGGCGCCTCCATGCCGGTCGTGAAGATGGGCCGGATCGCCGGCCAGTTCGCCAAGCCGCGGTCCTCGGACACGGAGACCCGCGACGGCGTCACGCTGCCCAGCTTCCGCGGCGAGATCGTGAACGGCTACGAGTTCACCGAGCAGGCACGCCGGCACGACGCCCGACGGATGGTGCAGGCGTACCACACCTCCGCCTCCACCCTGAACCTGGTCCGCGCCTTCACCCAGGGCGGCTTCGCCGATCTGCGCAGCGTGCACCAGTGGAACCAGGGCTTCATGGCCAACCCGGCCTACGCCCAGTACGAGGAGATGGCCGCCGAGATCGACCGCGCGGTCCGCTTCATGAACGCCGCGGGCGTGGACTTCGAGGCCATGCGCCGCACCGAGTTCTACTCGGCCCACGAGGCGCTCCTGCTCGACTACGAACGTGCCCTGACCCGCGTGGACTCACGCAGCGGCGACCCCTACGCCACGAGCGCCCACTTCCTGTGGATCGGCGAGCGCACCCGCCAGGTGGACGGCGCCCACGTCGACTTCCTCTCCCGGGTCCGCAACCCGATCGGCGTGAAGCTCGGCCCGACCACCACGGTCGCGGACGCGCTCGAGCTCGCCGAGCGGCTGGACCCGGAGCGCGAGCCGGGCCGCCTGACCTTCATCACCCGCATGGGTGCGGAGCGGATCCGGGACGTGCTGCCCGGCATCGTCGAGGGCGTCCGCGACGCGGGGCTGGAGCCGGTGTGGGTCACCGACCCCATGCACGGCAACACCGTGACCGCGGCCAACGGCTACAAGACCCGCCGGTTCGAGGACGTGATGGACGAGGTCAGCGGCTTCTTCGAGGTGCACCGCGAGCTCGGCACGCACCCGGGCGGCATGCACGTCGAGCTGACCGGCGACGACGTCGCCGAGTGCCTGGGCGGCTCCGACCCGATCAACGAGGCCGACTTCGACGCCCGCTACGAGACGCTGTGCGACCCGCGGCTGAACCACCAGCAGTCCCTGGAGATGGCGTTCAAGGTCACCGAGGCCCTCTCGCACCCCGAGCGCCGCGCGCCGCGGGCCTGACCGCGCGGCCGGGCACGCCCCGGCTCAGCCGACCCAGACGTGGACCGCGGTGCCCTCCGGCAGCGCGGTCCCGGCGGCGGGGGACTGGTGCAGGACCCGGGACTCGCCCCGGGCGGAGAGCGGCAGCGGCAGGCGATGCACGCGGGCGTCCCAGCCCTCGTCCGCCAGCGTCGTGTGCGCCGTCTCCGGATCCTGCCCGGTCATGTCCGGCACCGGGCGCACGGCGCGGCCCTCGGAGAGCACCACGCGGACCGCGGTGCCCGGCGTCGCCTGCTCGCCGGGGGCCGGGTGCTGCTCGATCACGGCCCCGGCCGGCACTGCGGGATCGGTGCGGCGCTCCGCGACCTCCACGGTGAATCGGGCGTCCCGGGCCACGCCGTGGGCCTGCCGGATCACGACGCCGGTCAGGTCGGGCACCGGCACCGGCGCGGGGCCGGCGGAGACGGTGAGCTCGACGGGGGCGCCGCGCCCCGCCGGCTCCCCGGCCGCGGGTGAGCTGGCGACGACCGTGCCCTCCGTGCGGAGTTCGTCATGCCGGGCCGTGACCGCCGCGGTGAAG
>NZ_KV825063.1:0-2201 GCF_001816085.1 Micrococcus sp. HMSC31B01 | reverse complement strand
CAACAACGTCATGCCCTCCTACAGCTAGCGGCCGCATACTTGGACCTTGGAGTTCAGAGGCAGCTCAATGTCGGCCTGCGCGAACGCGTTCTGAATGAAGCCGGAGCAGTCGTAGCCGGTCGGGCCATTTCCACCCCAGACGTAACCGACGCCCGGATCGGCAGCCTTGGCCGTAGCCCACTGCACGGCCGCCCCCCAACCAGTACTACTGGAGGAAGCGGTGGAGTAAGAGGCCCGCTGGATATCCTGGGCCGGCTCACTGCTGGTCGCGGACGAGTGCGTGTTAACCCTGGAAGAGCGGGACGTCTCGGCGGCGGTACCGCCCTCCCACGTCCAGGAATTAGCAGTGGAGCCGCTGGGCGCGGAGTAGGCGCCCTCGTTGGCTGCGGCCGGGCCCATGCCGGCCACCGTGGCTCCCACCACGGTGGTCAGGCCTATCGCACCCATGGTGAGGGAACGGCGGTACTGGGAACGGCGGGCTTGTGCTTCAGCCTCGATGCGGGCACGGCGGGTGGGGGTAGGACATAGGTTACCTCGGTAGACATTGGCGTACATTTTCTGGACTTTTTCCACGGCCTCCTAATTCGGCGTCGAGCAAGTTATTACTTAGTCGAAATGGTCCGTGACCAGAACGTTATGCAACAATGCGGATTCGTGATCTGGCCGCAACTTGCCGGAGTGCCAAGTTCCGAGCCGATTCAGGGTTGAGCCGGGCCCGGAAAGGCCGTCATTTCGGGCCTAGCCGCCCGCTCGAACGGCTCGGGCGGAACCCGTGGCCGGCTGGGATCTTCACGGAATCTTCAAAGTTGAGCCCCTTTTCCGGGTCGGGCGGGGGGTCTATGGTCGGTTGCATGGCGGGCCGGTTCCGGCCGGTTCGTTTTCCGAACCGCACCGATGAAGGAGTAAGCCATGACCCATCACGTGAGCTCGATGCTGGAGACCTATCCGAAAGACTTGGGGGACATCGACCGGCAGAAGCTGGCCGAGTGCATCGAGGCCTGTTTCGAGTGCGCTCAGACCTGTACGGCCTGCGCGGACGCGTGCCTGGCCGAGGACATGGTCGCAGAACTGAGGCAGTGCATCCGGTTCAATTTGGATTGCGCCGACGTCTGCGCCACCACCGGGGCGGTGCTGTCCAGGCAGACCGGCAACAACGTCGAGACCACTCGTGCCCTGCTGGAGGCCTGCCGAACCGCCTGCAAGACGTGCGGGGACGAGTGCGCCTCCCACGCTGAAATGCACGAGCACTGCAAGATCTGCGCTGAGGCTTGCCGGCGCTGCGAGCGGGCCTGCGCCGAGTTGCTCGCCTCCCTGGGCTGAGCGCAGTCCAGGCCCATGCCGTAATGCCGGTCAGGGCCAGCAGGCGTGGAACATGTGCTGCTGTCCCTGACTGGCCCGGCGGTACAAGAACATCCCCGCAGGAGGAGAACTCGACGTGTCAAAGACAGGGCGCTTCACTTGTGCATGGCTGCATCCAGTTCCGTCCCGCTGTGGTCAGCGCAGCAGGACGGGTCGGGCGTCGATGCGGGTGCGGAAGAGGGTGTAGGGCTTGACCCGTTCATCCTGCCCCTGCCGGTAGTCGGCCTGGCGGTGGAGCTGGTTCGCGGTGATGTAGAGGTAGCCGTCGGCCGCGACCGAGAGCGTGTCCGGCCACAGCAACCGAGGGTCGCTGACCACGGTCTCCCACGCCCCGACGGTGTCGACCCGACGCCGCAGCACCGCGTTGTGCTCGTAGTTCGTCGCATACACGTTGCCCTGTGCGTCGGACTCCAGGCCGTCGCCGGCCCCGCCCTTGTCGCCTTCATCACGCACGGTCGCGGCCACCGCCGCCTCATCCAGGGCTCGGTCCACCAGCGCGTCGGTAGCCACACTGTAGAGCCGCCGGGATGCCAGCGGGCAGTAGTAGAGGCGGGCGCCGTCGGCGCCGATGGCGATTCCGTCCGCGCCCATCGCGATCGCCGGCGCCACGGTCCCGTCCTCCTGGCGGGCGACCATCGGGCGGCCCTCGACAACCGGCATGAAGTCTGTGAGCGGCTCGGCCTTCGTGGAGGGGTGCTCGTGCAGCCGCCGCCAGCTCTGACCGGTGGCCAGGTCCACCACCACCAGCGCGTTGGGTCCCTGGTCGGAGGAGTCGGTGAGGTAGGCGACGCCCTCGGCTCCGCGGCGCAGGTCGAAGCGCACGTCGTTGAGGTAGCTGGTGG